>NZ_JARAUO010000023.1:0-125814 GCF_033792105.1 Streptomyces sp. WI03-4A | reverse complement strand
GTCGATCGCCATGCGGACCGAGTCCTGCACGCCGTACCGGCACCAGGTGGAGCCCACGCAGGACTTCACCGTGCGCAGCGACTTGCCGTAGGCGTGCCCGGACTCGAAGCCGGCGTCCACCAGCCGCGCCCAGATCAGGGGCAGTTGCTCGACCCGCGCGCCGAACATGTCGATCCGCTGGCCGCCGGTGATCTTCGTGTAGAGGCCGAAGTCGCGGGCGATCTCCCCGATCACGATCAGCTTCTCGGGCGCGATCTCCCCGCCCGGGATGCGCGGCACGACCGAGTACGAGCCGTTGCGCTGCAGGTTGGCCAGGAAGTGGTCGTTGGTGTCCTGGAGGGCCGCCTGCTCACCGTCCAGGACGTAGCCGCTCGCGCCGATCGCCGGGGCGAGGGAGGCGATGATGGAGCCGACGGCCGGTTTGCAGACCTCGCAGCCGTCGCCGCCCCGGGCGTCCTCGCGGCCGAACCGGTCCAGCAGCTCGCGGTACGACGTGAGGCGCAGGGCGCGGACGATCTCGTACAGCTCCTCGCGGGTCTGGCCGAAGCAGCCGCACAGGCCCTTGTCGACCTCGACGCCGCTCGCCTCCAGCTCCGCGTCCACGAGCTGTCCGAGTACCTTGACGCAGCTTCCGCACCCGGTGCCCGCCCTGGTGCACTTCTTCACCTCGGGCACGGTGGTGCACGCGTGCTCGGTGACCGCGCCGCGGATGGTGCCCTTGCTGACGTTGTGGCAGGAGCAGATGATCGCCTCGTCCGGCAGCGCGGTCGGGCCGAGTGGGACCCCCGAGTCCGCTCCGGCGGGCAGGACGAGGGACTCGGGGGAGACCGGGGGCACCGAGCCGGTCAGCGCGCGCAGGGTGCCGTACGCCTCCGCGTCGCCGACCAGGATGCCGCCGAGCAGCGTGCCGTCGCCGCCGATGACCAGCTTCTTGTACAGGCCCGCGCGGGAGTCGGAGTAGACGACGTCCAGGCAGCCCTCGGCGGTGCCGTGCGCGTCGCCGAAGGACGCCACGTCCACGCCGAGCAGCTTCAGCTTGGTGGAGAGGTCGGCGCCGGTGAAGGACGCCTCGTCGGCGGCGATGGTCGCGGCGGCCGTCTCGGCCTGCTCGTAGCCGGGGGCCACCAGGCCGTACACCCGGCCGTCCGCGGCCAGCGCGCACTCGCCGATCGCGAACACGTGCGGGTCCGTGGCCGTACGGCACTGCTCGTCGACGGTGATGCCGCCGCGCTCGCCGACGGCGAGGCCGCAGTCGCGGGCGAGCTGGTCGCGGGGGCGGACACCGGCGCTGAACACCACCATGTCGGTGGCGAGTTCGGAGCCGTCGGACAGCTTCATGCCGGTGACGGCACCGGCGGCGTCCGTCACGATCTCCTGGGTGCCGACGCCGGTGTGGACCGTCAGGCCCATGTCCCGGATGGTGCGCAGCAGCGCCGCGCCACCGCCGTCGTCCACCTGCACCGGCATCAGGCGCGAGGCGAACTCCACGATGTGGGCGGCGAGTCCGAGCCCCTTGAGCGCGCCGGCCGCCTCCAGGCCGAGCAGGCCGCCGCCGACCACCGCGCCGGTGGTGGCGCGGGCCCTGGCGTACTCCTCGATGGCGAGCAGGTCCTCGATGGTGCGGTAGACGAAGCAGCCGGTGGCGTCCTTGTTCGGCACGGGCGGCACGAACGGGTAGGAGCCGGTGGCCAGGACGAGCACGTCGTAGTCGATCACCAGACCGGAGCGGGCGGTCACCTTGCGCGCCGCGCGGTCGACGTGCTCCGCCGGGTCGCCGAGGTGCAGTTCGATGCCGTGGTCCGCAAGGAACCCGGCGTCGGTCAGCGACAGGTCCTCGGGCGTCCGGCCCGAGAAGTACGAGGTCAGCTGCACGCGGTCGTAGGCGGGGCGCGGCTCCTCGCACAGCACGACCACCCGGTGGGTGGCGGTCAGGCCGCGCTCGGCGAGCGCTTCGAGGAAACGCTGGCCGACCATGCCGTGGCCGACGAGCACGATCGTGGGGGTGGCCCCCGGGGTGGCGGTCATTCAGGAGCCTCCATCATGGGTGAGCAGGTGGAGCAGGGGGCCGTCCGCCGGGAGCGGCTCTGCTCCCTCCCAGGCGCGGGCGAGCGCGCCGACGGTGCCGAGTTCGCCGACTAGGACCCCGCCGACCAGGCGGTCGTCGCGGACGACGACCTTGCGGTAGGTGCCCCGGGTGGCGTCGGTGAGCTGCACCACGTCGTCGCCGGGGCGGCCCTCGGGCTCGCCGAACGCGGCGAGGTCGAGGGGGGAGCCGGGACCGGTGAGGGTCAGCCGGGTCAGGGAACGGGTGCCGGTGTAGCGGGCGTCCGCGTCACCGGAGAGCAACCGGGCCAGTGCGTCGGCCTGTTCGAGGGCCGGGGCGGCCAGGCCGTAGAGCGTCCCGTCGTGCTGGGCGCAGTCGCCGACGGCGTGCACGCGCGGGTCGGAGGTGCGCAGTTCGTCGTCGACGAGGACGCCCTTGTGGACGGCGAGGCCCGCCTGCTCGGCGAGGCCCGTGCGCGGGCGCACCCCGCAGGCCAGGACCACCAGGTCGGCGTCGAGCGCGTACCCGTCGGCCAGCTCCACCGAGCGGACCGCGCCGCCGGCCGTGCGCACGTCCCGCACCCGGCACTCGGTGTGCACCTCGACGCCGAGCTCCCTCAGATGCCGCAGCACCAGGTGGGAGGCGGGCGGGTCGAGCTGGCGCTCCATGAGCCGCTCGGCCTGCTGGGCGAGGACGACCTGGGCGCCGCGCGCGGCCAGCGCGCGGGCCGCGGAGACCCCGAGCAGGCCGCCGCCGACGACGACCGCCCGCACGCCCGGCCGCACCGCTGCGGACAGTCCCAGGCAGTCGTCCATGGTGCGGAACGCGTGGACGCCCTCGGGGAGCCGGTGGTCGGGGGTGAACAGGCCGCGCAGCGGTGGCAGCACCGGGTTGGACCCGGTGGCCAGCACCAGGGTGCCGTAGCCGATCGGCGGGCCGTCGGCGCGGTGCAGCAGCCGGGCCGCGCGGTCGATGCCCGTGACGCGGGCGCGGACGTGGCCGGCGGGTGCGGGGAGGGCGATCACCTCCGGCGCGTACCGGCCGGCCAGCACCTCGGCGAGCAGCACCCGGTTGTAGGGCGGGTGCGCCTCGTCACCGACGAGCAGCGCGGGCGTGCCCAGCTCGCCGAGGCGGCGGGCGAGGCGGGCGCCCGCGAGGCCGGCGCCGATCACCACCACACGCGTTTCCGAGGTCATGCAGGCAGCGTGCGGCCCCGAGGTTACCCGGCCGCATCGCTCCTGTTTCCCGGCGGGAACGCTGCCCTCAGCGGGGGCGCGCGGGAGGTGTGAGGGGCCCGCGCACGCGCCGGACGCGGGTCAGGGGGCTGTCGTGCCGCTGGGATCAGGAGGCGGTCACTCGGCTGCCGGTCACGCGACCCGTCGGTCAGGAGGCGGCGGCCCGGCTGCCGGTCAGGTGGGCGAACACCACCACGTTGCCCTGGTAGCCGGTGGCCTTGGAGTAGCCGCCGCCGCAGGTGATGACGCGCAGTTCGGGGCGCGCGGCCGCGCCGTACACCTTGTCGTCGGGGAAGGCGCGGGCGGAGTAGACCTCCACCGCGTCCACGGTGAACACGGCCACGGTGCCGTCCTGGCGGTCCACCTCGACGACGGCGCCGCGCCTGAGGGCGCCGAGGTCGTAGAAGACGGCGGGGCCCTCGGTGTTGTCGACGTGGCCGGCGACGACGGCGGTGCCCGTCTCCCCGGGGGTGGTGCCGGCCTCGTACCAGCCGGCGAGGTTCTTCTTCTCGGCGGGCGGCACGTCCAGGCTGCCCGAGGGGGTGAGCGCCAGGCCCATCAGGGGGGCGTTCACGCGGATCGCGGGGATGCGGATGCGGGTGGGCGGGGACGGTTCGAGCGCGGCGGCCGTGAGCCGTTCCTCCACGGGGTCGGGCCGGCCCTCGGCGGCCGTCGGCTGCGGCGGCGCGTGCGTCCCGCTCGCGGCGCCGAGCAGCCACACCGCCGCGCCCAGTGCGACGACGGTGACCGCGGCTATCGCGGTGTCCCCGATCCTGCGCATGTGAACCCCTCTCCCGGAGGCGTACCTCCTGCGAGGCGGGACCGGCAGGGGTCCCCGAGGTGGGCCCCGGCCCCCTCCGGGCCGCGAGGGGCATCGGACCCGGAGGGGGCGGGGCTTGCGGTACCGGCGGACGGACAGCGGAGGGTGTCCGTCAGATCCCGTCGCCTCTCGCCCGGCGATGCAGGAGCCAGGTACCGCCCGCGGCGGCGACGGCCAGAGCCGCCACACCCGCCGTGGTCTGCACGGGGTCGTTGCCGAGTGCGCCACCGACCCCCGTCTTCACACTTCCCCGCGGCTGCACCTGCTCGTGCGCCGCGGCCAGCGCCACCACCAGGTCACCGGTGACCTGCCGGGTGCCCTCCGCGCACTTCGCGACGATCTCGTACGTCCCGGGCTGCGCGCTCGGCGGCACCCGGAACTGGCCGATGGCCTCGCCCTCGTGGGTGCTGGGCGCCAGCGTGAACGTCCCGGCGCCGACCGCGCCCGCGTCGCCGAGCGCCGTGCCCTTCTCGCCGCACGCCGCGGTGTTCACGGTGACCTGGCTGCCCGGCGCGGTCATCGACGGGTACACCTGAAGGCTGTCGGTGAGGGCGCCGAGGGGGCGTGCCGGGAGCGGGAGGGTGAGCCCGCCGATGCCCGCGGGACCGAGCAGGGCCACGGTCGCGGCGCCGGCCGCGGCGCCCGGCGGGCGGACCGCGGTGCGGACGGCCGTGGCGGCGTGGGCCGGTGCCGTGGCGAGTCCCGCCGTCGCCACGGCGAGCGCGGTACCGGTCAGCAGACGGGCGGTGCGTCGCATGGTGCTCCCCAGAGCTTGTCCGACTCGTTCAGGGGTGCGCCCCTGCCCTTCCGAGGTAAGTGGCACTCGGCCCGGACCGCTTGCCGAGATCTCGTCGGGACTGTGCCGAACGGGTGGCCGCCGGGGCCCTCGCGAGGCCCGGCGAGGGAGTGTTCGTGCAGGTCAGCGGCGTGGGTGGAGGCGTGCGGAATAACAAGTACGAAGAACACACGAATGGAGCGACGGGCGCCGGTGAACGGGTGACGACACGTCAGCCGACCCCGGACACGGCGGAGCGGGCAGGGCGGAGCGGACACGGCGGAGCGGGCAGGGGGAGCGGGCAGGGGGGAGCGGGTGCGGCGGAGCGGACACGGCGAAGGGCCGGTGCCCGGACGGGCACCGGCCCCCTGCGATGCGGGACCCGGTCAGTTGACGTTGACCGCGCTCCACGCGGCCGCCACCGCGTTGTACTCCGTGCTCCCCGCGCCGTAGAGGTCCTTGGCCGCGTTGAGGGTGGCCGTGCGGGCGGCCTTGTAGTTCGTCGAGGACGTCATGTAGACCGTCAGCGCCCGGTACCAGATCTTGCCGACCTTGTCCCGGCCGATGCCGGTCACCGACGAGCCGTTGTACGTCGGCGAGTCGTAGCTGACGCCGTTGATGGTCTTCGCGCCGCTGCCCTCGGCGAGCAGGTAGGCGAAGTGGTTGGCGACGCCCGAGGAGTAGTGGACGTCGAGGTTGCCGACCGAACTGCTCCAGTAGTCGGCCGAGTTGCCGTCCTTGGACGGCTTGTCCATGAAGCGCAGGGCGGCCTTGCCGAAGCCCGGCTTCACGATCTTCTCGCCGATGAGGTAGTCACCGGGGTCGGAGGAGTTGCCGGCGTACCACTCCACCATGGTGCCGAGGATGTCGGAGGTGGCCTCGTTGAGGCCGCCGGACTCGCCCGAGTAGGTCAGGGCGGCCGTCTTCGACGTCACCCCGTGGGACATCTCGTGCCCGGCGACGTCCAGCGCGACCAGCGGCCCGAAGGTGGTGCCGTCACCGTCGCCGTACGTCATGCAGAAGCAACTGTCGTCCCAGAAGGCGTTGTTGTAGTTGCTGCCGTAGTGGACGCGGTTGTACGAGCCCTTTCCGTCGCCAGCGATGCCGTTGCGGCCGTGGACGTTCTTGTAGTAGTCCCAGGTCTCGTCGGTGCCGTACTGGGCGTCGACGGCGGCCGAGGCGCGGTCCGAAGTGGCGCCGGTGCCCCAGTGGTTGTCGGCGTCCGTGAACAGCGTCGCGGGGGCGCGGCTGAAGCAGATGCCGAAGAAGCACAGGTCGGTCTTGCCCTGGGCGTCACCGGTGTAGGTGTTGCCGCGGGTCGGGTCCTTGAGCTGGTACGACGACCCGGACTGGGTGGTCTCCAGCGCGACGGTCCCGCTGTACAGGGAGGCGCCGTCGCCGGCCGCGGTCTCGATGCTGTCCCAGGCGTCGATCTGGGCGCCGGTGCGGGCGTCGGTCAGCACGGTGCGGGCGACCGGGTTGCCGAGCGAGTCCTGGCCGACGGCGTTCGTCCGCCAGGCGAGCTTGGGCGCCCCGTGCAGGGCGTCGACGACCAGTTCGGGCTTGGCCTTCACCTGCTTCAGCGCCTCGCCGAGGTTGGCGGCGCGCAGGGCGTTCACCGCGAGGCCGGCGGCTCTGGGGCCGGAGACCTCGGGGGTGACCGAGGGCAGCGACAGCAGGCTCCGGGTGGCCCGGTCGGCATTGCGGTAGGCGCCGTCCGGGGCCAGGTGGACCACGAAGTCGCCGCCGAGCACCGGGAGTCCGCGGTAGGTGCGGTCGTACCGGACGTGCTGGGTGCCGTTCCGGTCCACGACGACGTCGCGGACGCTGGTGTCCTGCGCGGAGGTCAGGCCCAGGCTCGCCGCGTGCGCCACGAGGGCCGAGGCGGCGTTGTGCACGGCGGTGGCCCGGGTCGGCCGGGCGTCGGCCTGTGCGGCGGGGGAGAGGGCGGTGGCCACGAGGGTCGCGGCGGTGACGGCGATGCCGGCGGTGGCGAGACGACGGGATCCTCGGACGTGCTGGCGTATCCGACTCATCTGTCTCCTTGGGGAGGCGCCTGTGAGGCGTGGGGGATGGCGCGGCGGTCGTGACAGAGATTTAAGGGGCCATGACATGTCATGTCCATAGCGCCTCCATGGAGATGTGTGGGGAGGGCGGGGGGATGCAGAATCGTTTCCGTGATCACTTCGGACCAGCGGCACCCGCTGCCGTTCTTCGTCTACGGCACCCTGCGCCCCGGCGAGGCCAACCACGACCTGTTCCTGCGCGGACGGACGGAGTCGGAGGAACCGGCCCGCCTGCCGGGCGCGGCGCTCTACGACGGCCCCGGCTACCCCTACGCCGTGGAGCGGCCCGGCGCGGGACCGGTGCACGGCGAACTGGTGACCGCGCTACCGGAGACCTACGACCGCCTGCTGGCCGAACTCGACCGGCTGGAGGAGTACGTTCCGGGCGACCCGGGCAACCTCTACGAGCGCGTCGCCCGGGACGTGCGGCGACCGGACGGCGGCACCGTGCGGGCCTGGGTGTACCTCGCGGCACCCCGGGTCGCCGCCGGCCTGCTCGACCGTGGCACCGCCCTCACGGACGGCGACTGGCTCACCCGCCGCTGACCGGCCCGGCCGCGCGCCCGCTTTGCTCGCGGGAGCCCAGCGCCTCCACCCGCACCGCGCACGACTTGAACTCCGGCATGCGGGAGACGGGGTCGAGCGCCGGATTGGTCAGGGTGTTGGCGCGGCCCTCGCCCGGCCAGTGGAAAGGCATGAACACCGTGTCCGGCCGGATGCCGGAGGTGATCCGGGCGGGGGCCACGGCGCGCCCGCGCCGCGACACCACGGCCACCGGGTCGCCCTCGGCCGCCCCGAGCCGGGCCGCGAGCCGCGGATGCAGTTCGACGAACGGTCCGGGCGCCGCCGCGTTCAGCTCCGGCACCCGCCGGGTCTGCGCCCCCGACTGGTACTGCGCGACCACCCGGCCGGTCGTCAGCAGCAGCGGGTACTCGGCGTCCGGCTCCTCGGCGCCCGCCCGGTGCGCCACCGCGACGAACCGGGCCCGCCCGTCCCCGGTGGCGAACCGGTCGAGGAAGAGCCGGGGGGTTCCGGGGTGCGCGGCGGGTTCGGCGTGCGCGGGACCGCCGTCCCCCGACGCGCTTCCGTCCCCCGACGGGCTTCCGTCCCCCGACGGGCTTACCTCCTCCGTCGCCGGCTGTGCCGGGCACGGCCAGAACAGGCCGTTCTCCTCGGCGAGCCGGCGATAGGTGATGCCCGAGTAGTCCGCCGGGCCGCCCGCGCTCGCCCGGCGCAGTTCCTCGAAGACCTCCTCCGGGTCGGCCGGGAAGCCCTTCTCCACGCCGAGGCGGGCGGCCAGGGCGTGCAGCACCTCCAGGTCGCTGCGGACGCCCGGAGGCGCGGCGACCGCCCGGCGGCGCAGCAGGACCCTGCCCTCCAGGCTGGTCGTCGTCCCCGTCTCCTCGGCCCACTGGGTGACCGGCAGCACCACGTCCGCCAGCTCCGCCGTCTCGGAGCGGACCACGTCGCACACGGCCAGGAAGTCCAGCGAGCGCAGTCGCTCCTCGACGTGTGCCGCGTGCGGCGCCGACACCACCGGGTTGGAGCCCATCAGCAGCAGCGCGCGGACGTCCCCGCCCAGCGCGTCCAGCAGTTCGTACGCGCTGCGTCCCGGCCCCGGCAGCGCGTCGGGGTCCACGCCCCACACCTCGGCCACGTGTCGTCGCGCCGCCGGGTCGTCCAGCTTGCGGTAGCCGGGCAACTGGTCGGCCTTCTGGCCGTGTTCACGTCCGCCCTGACCGTTGCCCTGCCCGGTCAGACAGCCGTACCCGGACAGCGGACGGCCCGCGCGGCCGGTCGCCAGGCACAGGTTGATCCACGCGCCCACCGTGTCCGTCCCCTTGGACTGCTGCTCCGGTCCCCGCGCCGTCAGCACCATCGCCGACTCCGGCTCGCAGAACAGCCGCACCGCCTCCCGCAGTTGTGGAACGGACACCCCCGTGATCCGCTCCACGTACTCGGGCCAGTGCCCCATGGCCGCGGCCCGGGCCTCCGGCCAGCCCACCGTGCGCTCGCGGATGAACTCCTCGTCCGTACGGCCCTCGGCCACCACCAGGTGCAGCAGGCCCAGCGCGAGCGCCAGGTCGGTGCCCGGGCGGGGCGCCAGGTGCAGGTCGGCCTGCTCTGCGGTCCGCGTGCGGCGCGGGTCCACCACGATCAACGTGCCGCCGTTCTGACGCAGTTCGCTGAAGAAGCGCAGGGACGGCGGCATGGTCTCGGCGAGGTTGGAGCCGACCAGGATCACGCACCCGGTCCGCGGGACGTCCTCCAGCGGGAACGGCAGCCCCCGGTCGAGCCCGAACGCCCGCGTGCCCGCGGCCGCCGCCGACGACATGCAGAAGCGGCCGTTGTAGTCGATCTGCGAGGTGCCCAGCACCACCCGAGCGAACTTGCCCAGCGCGTACGCCTTCTCGTTCGTCAGCCCGCCCCCGCCGAACACGCCGAGCGCGTCGGCTCCGTGCCGCTCCCGGACCGACGCCAGTGCCCCGGCGATCCGGTCCAGCGCCTCCTCCCAGGAGGCGGGCACCAGCCGGCCGCCGGACCGCACCAGCGGCGAGGTCAGCCGTACCGCCGGGGACAGCACCTCGGCGGCCGTACGGCCCTTGCCGCACAGCGCGCCCCGGTTCACCGGGAAGTCCGGCCGCTCGGTCACCTCGACGCCACCCTGCGGCAGCGCGGTGACGTTCATCCCGCACTGCAGGGCGCAGTACGGGCAGTGCGTGGGCGTCGCGGCGGTGTCCATGCGGACCAGCGTGCTTCGGGCGTGTTACGGCCCGCCCCGCTCCCGGTTACACGGCCGGGACGACGACCTCCCCGCGCCACCGCACCCGCCGTGAGGCGACGGCCTCCCCGCGCCAGCGCACCCGCCGTGAGGCGACGGCCTCCCCGCGCCAGCGCACCCGCCGTGAGGCGACGGCCTCGGCCTGCCGAAGGGCCCGCGGCAGGCGACCGCCACCGCCTGCCGGACCGCCCGCCGAGCGGTCCCGGCTCAGCGTTCCGCCGCGAGCGCCCGCGCCACCCCGTGCTCCTTGCGGCCGAGGAACTGCGGATCGGGGCGGAACACCGCGTCCAGCGCCGCCTTGCCCGCCGCGAACACCTCGCGCGTCCCGCCGTAGTACCAGGTCGTGTCGTGCTTGGCGGCCACGCCGATCCCGTACGACTCCACCCCGGCCGCCTCGCACAGCGCCACCGCCCGCCGGATGTGGAAGTCCTGGCTGATCAGCACCGCCCGGTCCACCCCGAAGATCTTCTTGGCCCGGACACAGGAGTCCCAGGTGTCGAAACCGGCGTAGTCGCTGACGATCCGCCGGGCCGGCACCCCGTGCTTCGCGAGGTAGGCGCGCATGGCGTCCGGCTCGTCGTAGTCCTCGCGGCTGTTGTCGCCGGTGACCAGCACGACCTCGATCCGGCCCGCCCGGTACAGCCGGGCCGCCGCGTCCAGCCGGTGCGCGAGGTACGGTGACGGCTCCCCGTCCCACAGCCCGGCCCCGAACACCACGGCGACCTCCGTGCGCGGTGCGTCCGCCGTCGTCCGCAGCCGGTCCGCCGTGGACACGTACAGCCAGGTGGCCGGCAGCAGCGCCAGCACGCACGCGGCCATCACGGCCTGCACCAGCAGCCGCCGGCCCCTGCGGGTGCGCGGCAGCCGTGGTCGACGGATCTTCATGCGGTCCCCCACGGATCGGTGCGGCCGGCGGTCCCCGGCGGGCGGTCCCGGCGGGCGGTCCCGCCCCCTCGGGCCCGGCCATCGGTCCCGACCATGGAGGACGCGAACGGGGCCGGTCCGGTTCAGCTCACATCGCGCATCCGTGCGAGGTGAAGCCACGGAAAACAGTCGTGACGGCCCGGCAACGGCCGCGCAACCTCCCACCGCCAGGATCTTCCCATGACGGCGTCGAACCCCCTCCGCGACGAGCCCGCCCGCCACCTCGACAGCACGGCGCACCTCATGCACAGCATCAGCAGTCAGCTCGCCGACCGGCTCCGGCTGGTCCACCCCGACGGCCGCCGCCGCACGGCCCCGGCCGCAGCCCCTGCCGCCGTCCCGCCCGCCCTCGTGCTCGTCGCCCACGGCAGCCGCGATCCGCGCGCGCTCGACACCGTAGGGGCCCTGGCGGACCTGGTGCGCGCGCTGCGCCCCTCACTCCTCGTCCGCCTGGGGCACATCGAGCTGAACGAGCCGCTGCTCCCGGACACCCTCGCGACCCTCGGCGGCACCCCGGCCGTCCTCGTCCCGCTGCTGCTCGGGCGCGGCTACCACGTCAAGCGGGACATCCCCGAGATGGCGGCGGCCGCGTCGGCGCGGGTGCGCGTGGCCGTCCCGCTCGGCCCCCACCCGCTCCTCGTGCAGACCCTGCACGCCCGGCTGACGGAGGCCGGCTGGCGCCCGGACACCGCCGCCGGCGGCACGAGCGCCGTCGTCCTCGCCGCGGCCGGCTCCCGCGACCCCGACTCGGCCGCCGACACCCGCCGCACCGCCCGCCTGCTCGCCGCCCGCCTGGGCGTCCCGGTGGTCCCCGCGTACGCCTCCGCGGCCACCCCGACGGTGGCGACGGCGCTGCGCGCGCTGGCCGCGCGGGGCCGCCACGACGTGGCCGTGGCGTCCTGCTTCACGGCACCGGGCCGCTTCGCCACGCAGTGCGCGGCACAGGCACCCGGGATCGCCTCCGCGCCCCTGGGCGCCCACGAGGCGATGGCCCGCCTGGTCCTGCACCGCTACGACCAGGCGCGGGCGATGACCGGGGCCGAACCGGCGTCCGCCTGACCGCCCCGGCACGACCCGGCGCACCCCGGGCGCCCGGCAGCCCCCGATTGTCACCGCCGACGCTTACTGTCGAATCATGGAAGGCATCGCACTCCTCGACACCTACGACCCGGCGTCCCTCGAACGCTGGGCCCCCGAGCCCGACAAGCGCCCAGGCCGCACCGCCTTCCAGCGCGACCGCGCCCGCGTCCTGCACTCCGCCGCGCTGCGCCGGCTGGCGGGCAAGACCCAGGTGGTCACGCCGGGCACCGCCGGCCAGGTCTGGGACGCCAGCCCCCGCACCCGCCTCACCCACTCCCTGGAGTGCGCCCAGGTCGGCCGTGAGCTGGGCGCGGCCCTCGGCTGCGACCCCGACCTGGTGGAAGCCGCCTGCCTCTCCCACGACCTCGGCCACCCGCCCTTCGGCCACAACGGCGAACAGGCGCTGAACGAGTTCGCCGACGACTGCGGCGGCTTCGAGGGCAACGCCCAGTCCCTCCGGCTGCTCACCCGCATCGAGCCCAAGCGGTTCACCCCCGAGGGCTCCGTCGGCCTCAACCTCACCCGCGCCGCCCTGGACGCCGCCACCAAGTACCCCTGGCCGCGCGGCGCCCATCCCACCGACCCGGCCTCCCGGAAGTTCGGCGTCTACGAGGACGACCGCCCGGTCTTCGACTGGGTCCGCAGCACCGCCCCCGGCACCCGTACCTGCTTCGAGGCCCAGGTCATGGACTGGTCCGACGACGTGGCCTACTCGGTGCACGACGTCGAGGACGGCCTGCACGCCGGTCACATCGACCCCACCTGCCTGCACGCCGAGCCCGAACGGCAGGCGGTGTTCGCCGTGGCCGTCGGCCGGTACGTGCCCGTCGGCACCGACCCGGCGGAACTCGCCGCGGCCCTCGACCGCCTCCAGGACCAGGAGTGGTGGCCGCACGGCTACGACGGCTCCGCGGCCGCCCAGGCCCGCCTCAAGGACGCCACCAGCCAGCTCATCGGCCGGTTCTGCCTGGCCGCCGAGGTGGCGACCCGCGCCGCCTACGGCGGCAGCAGGCTCACCCGGTACGACGCCGAACTCGTCGTCCCCCGCGAGGCCCGCATGGAGTGCGCCGTGCTCAAGGCGGTCGCCGACCGGTACGTCATGCAGCGCGCCGAGCAGGAGCGGCTGCGCGCCGACCAGCGGGTCGTCGTCGCCGAGCTGGCCGAGGCGCTCACCGCCCGCGCCCCGGACGGCCTCGACCCGCAGTTCCGGGCCCTGTTCGACCAGGCGTCCGACGACCACGCGCGCAAGCGGGTGATCGTCGACCAGATCGCCTCGCTCACCGACGCCTCCGCCCGCTCGCTGCACGCGAGACTGACGGGGCGTATCTGAGACGGTCCATGTCCGAGGCAGGGCATGTCCGAGGCGGGGCATATCCGAAAGGAAAGTGACCGAGGGTGGCCTGATCGGGTCACTCCCCCTTCCCGCAGCACGCCGGGTGCGGGACGCTCGCATGTGGCGGCACCCTTACGAGGAGGCATCAAGTGGTCGACGCGGATCAGACATTCGTCATCGTCGGAGGCGGTCTCGCCGGCGCCAAGGCGGCCGAGACGCTCCGGGCGGAGGGCTTCACCGGCCGGGTGATACTGATCTGCGACGAGCGCGACCACCCCTACGAGCGGCCGCCGCTGTCCAAGGGCTACCTGCTCGGCAAGGAGGAGCGGGACAGCGTCTTCGTGCACGAGCCCGCCTGGTACGCGCAGAACGACGTCGAGCTGCACCTCGGCCAGACCGTCGACCGGATCGACCGCACCGCGAGGACCGTGCGCCTCGGCGACGCCGGCACCCTCGTCCACTACGACAAGCTGCTGCTCGCCACCGGCGCCGAGCCCCGCCGCCTCGACATCCCGGGCACGGACCTGGCGGGCGTCCACCACCTGCGCCGCCTCGCCCACGCCGAGCGGCTCAAGGGCGTCCTCACCTCGCTCGGCCGGGACAACGGGCACCTCGTGATCGCGGGCGCCGGCTGGATCGGCCTGGAGGTCGCGGCGGCGGCCCGCGAGTACGGCGCCGAGGTCACCGTGATCGAACCGGCGCAGACCCCGCTGCACGGCGTCCTCGGCCCCGAGCTGGGCAACGTCTTCGCGGAACTGCACCGCGCCCACGGCGTCCGCTTCCACTTCGGGGTGCGGCTCACCGAGATCGTCGGCCAGGACGGCGTGGTCCTCGCCGCCCGCACCGACGACGGCGAGGAGCACCCGGCGCACGCCGTCCTAGCCGCGATCGGCGCGGCCCCGCGCACCGCGCTCGCCGAGGCGGCCGGCCTGGAGCTGGCCGACCGGGCGCACGGCGGCGGGGTCCTGGTGGACGAGCGGCTGCGCACCTCCGACCCTGACATCCACGCGGCCGGTGACGTCGCCGCGTTCCCCCACCCCCTCTTCGACACCCGCATCCGGGTCGAGCACTGGGCCAACGCCCTGAACGGCGGCCCGGCCGCGGCCCGCGCGATGCTCGGCCAGGACGTCACCTACGACCGCGTGCCGTACTTCTTCACCGACCAGTACGACCTGGGCATGGAGTACAGCGGCTGGGCGCCGCCGGGGTCGTACGACGAGGTGGTGATCCGCGGCGACGCGGGCAAGCGGGAGTTCATCGCGTTCTGGGTCCGCGAGGGCAGGGTCCTGGCCGGGATGAACGTGAACGTGTGGGATGTCACAGAGCCCATCCAGCGGCTCGTCCGTTCCCGGGCCGCGGTGGACACCGAAGCCCTCGCCGACCCGCACGTACCGCTCGACGGTCTCGCCTCCTGAGCCCCATGGGGACCGGCACTGTCCGACCGCCCCCGTAGAATTCACCCGTGGCAGGACGGATCAACGACGAGGACGTGAAGGCGGTACGGGACGCGGTCCCGATCGACGCCGTGGTCTCCGAGTACCTCCAGCTGCGCAACGCGGGCGGCGGCAACCTCAAGGGCCTGTGCCCGTTCCACGACGAGAAGTCGCCGTCCTTCCAGGTCAGCCCGAGCAAGGGACTCTTCCACTGCTTCGGCTGCCAGGAGGGCGGCGACACCCTCACCTTCGTCATGAAGGTGGACCACCTCTCCTTCTCGGAGGCGGTCGAGCGGCTCGCCGCCCAGGCCGGCATCACGCTGCGCTACGAGGAGGGCGGCTACAACCCCGCCCACCAGCGCGGCGAGCGCATCCGCCTGGTCGAGGCCCACAAGATCGCTGCCCAGTGGTACGCCGAGCAGCTCGCCACCGGCCCCGAGGCCGAGACCGGCCGGGTCTTCCTCGCCGAGCGCGGCTTCGACCAGGCCGCCGCCGTCCACTTCGGCGTCGGCTACAGCCCCCAGGGCTGGGACCACCTCACCCGCTACCTGCGCGGCAAGGGCTTCACGGACAAGGAGCTGATCCTCTCCGGGCTGTCGCAGGAGGGCCGGCGCGGTCCCATCGACCGCTTCCGGGGCCGGCTGATGTGGCCGATCCGCGACATCGGCGGGGACGTCGTCGGCTTCGGCGCCCGCAAGCTCTACGAGGCGGACAACGGCCCGAAGTACCTGAACACGCCCGACACGGCGATCTACAAGAAGTCCCAGGTGCTGTACGGCATCGACCTCGCCAAGCAGCACATCGCCAAGTCCAGCCGGGCCGTCGTCGTCGAGGGCTACACCGACGTCATGGCCTGCCACCTGGCCGGTGTCACCACCGCCATCGCCACCTGCGGTACGGCCTTCGGCGGCGACCACATCAAGATCCTGCGCCGCCTGCTCATGGACAACGGCTCGGCGCGCGTGATCTTCACCTTCGACGGCGACGCGGCCGGCCAGAAGGCCGCGCTGCGCGCCTTCGAGGACGACCAGAAGTTCGCCGCCGAGACCTACATCGCCATCGCGCCCGACGGCATGGACCCCTGCGAGCTGCGCCTGGCCAAGGGCGATGACGCGGTCGCCGACCTGGCCGAACCACGCACCCCGCTCTTCGAGTTCGCGCTCCGCCAGATCGTGGCCCGCTACGACCTGAACACCCCGGCCGGCCGCGCCGCCGCCCTGGACGAGGCCGCCCCGATCGTCGCCCGCATCAAGAACAGCGGCGCCCAGCACGAGGTCGCCGTCGAACTCGCCGGCATGCTCGGCATCCTCGACACCCAGTTCGTGGTCAAGCGGGTCGCCCAGCTGGCCCGCTGGGCCCGCGAGCGCGGCGGCGGCCGGGGCGGCCCGCAGCAGCAGTCCCGCGCCCCCCAGCAGCAGTGGGAGACCGGCCCCCGCGCCGCGGCCCCGTCCGGGCCGGCCCTCACCCTGCGCAACCCCGTGCACGCCGCCGAACGCGAACTCTTGAAGCTCGCCCTCCAGCGGCCCGAACTCGTCTCCCCGGCCTTCGACGCGTACGGCGCCGACGAGTTCACCGCCCCGCCCTACACGGCCGTGCACCGGGCGATCGCCGAAGCGGGCGGCGCCGAGTACGGCGTCCAGGACGCGCAGGAGTACCTGGTCCGGGTCCGCGAGGCCGCGCCCGACGACGCCGTCCGCGCGATGGTCACCGAACTGGCCGTCGAACCGATTCTGCGCCGCACCGTGGACGAGACGTACGCGGGCACGGTCCTGGTGCAGATCCGCCGCCGCGCCGTGGAGCGACGTGTCCGCGACATCCAGTCCCAGCTGACCCGGCTGTCCACCGGCGGCGACCCCGCCGAGCTGGCCGCCGTGCAGAACGAGATGTGGGTCCTCCAGCAGTACGACCAGGCCCTTCGGGAGCGGGGAGCGGAGGCGCTCTAGCGCTCCGGGCGCCCGGTCCTGCCCGCCACGATCACCAGTGGGTCACGGACCGGACGCAAAAAGTCACCGCACGCCCCTCGTGGCGGGGATGTGTCGTACTCCACACTGGGTGCGGTGCCCGAGTCCTCCGCTCCCGAAGTGCCGCTGCCGGACTGCTGAGCAGCGATCATCCTGGAGGTCGCCCCCGTGCAGACCCAGACCCTCACCCAGACCGACGGCAGTACCAGCGCCACCAGCACCGCCGCGGACGAGTCGGACGCGGAGCCGGACGTTCTCGTGGCCGTGCCGCCCCAGGGCCGAGCCCCCCAGCACCCGGAGGGGGTGCCCGCCGAACCGGCGGAGCCGCCCGCCGAAGCGCTCACGGAAGAAGCCGCCGAAGCCGCGGAGAGCGAGGAACCCGAGGGCCCCGGGGAACTCGACGACTCCGCCGAGCGCGCCGGGGCACCGCTCGCCGCCCGCGCCGAGACCGGCGGCCCCTCCGCCGACCTGTTCCGCCAGTACCTGCGCGAGATCGGCCGCATCCCGCTGCTCACCGCGGCCGAGGAGGTCGAGCTCGCCCGCCGGGTCGAGGCCGGGCTGTTCGCCGAGGAGAAGCTCGGCAGCACCCCCGACCTGGACAGCCGGCTCGCGCACGACCTGGACCGGCTCGTCGTCATGGGCCGGATGGCCAAGCGCCGTCTCATCGAGGCCAACCTGCGGCTCGTGGTCTCCGTCGCCAAGCGCTACGTCGGTCGCGGGCTGACCATGCTCGACCTGGTCCAGGAGGGCAACCTCGGGCTCATCCGGGCCGTCGAGAAGTTCGACTACGCCCGCGGCTACAAGTTCTCCACCTACGCCACCTGGTGGATCCGGCAGGCCATGTCCCGCGCGCTGGCCGACCAGGCCCGCACCATCCGCGTCCCCGTGCACGTCGTGGAGCTGATCAACCGGGTCATCCGCGTCCAGCGCCGCATGCTCCAGGAACGCGGCTACGAGCCGACGCCCGAGGAGGTCGCCGCCCACCTCGAACTGCCGCCCGAGCGGGTCGGTGAGGTGCTGCGGCTCGCCCAGGAACCGGTGTCCCTGCACGCCCCGGTCGGCGAGGAGGACGACGTCGCCCTCGGCGACCTCATCGAGGACGGCGACGCCGCGTCCCCCGTGGAGTCGGCCGCGTTCCTGCTGCTCAGGGAGCATCTTGAGGCGGTCCTCTCCACCCTCGGCGAACGCGAGCGCAAGGTCGTCCAGCTCCGCTACGGCCTGGCCGACGGCCGCCCGCGCACCCTGGAGGAGATCGGCCGGCTGTTCGGCGTGACCCGGGAGCGGATACGACAGATCGAGTCCAAGACCCTCAACAAGCTCCGGGACCACGCCTTCGCGGACCAGCTCCGGGGCTACCTCGACTGAGCCCGGACGCACGGGGGGCCGCCCACCTCGGTGAGCGGCCCCCGTGTCCGTCCCGCCGGCCCGGCCGACCCGGTCAGTCGACCTCGGCGACCGCCTGCGCGAACTGGGCCTTGTACAGCCGCGCGTACGCCCCGCCGGCCTCCAGCAGCTCGGTGTGCGCACCCTGTTCGACGATGGAACCGTTCTCCATCACCAGGATGGTGTCGGCGTCCCGGATCGTCGACAGACGGTGCGCGATGACGAACGAGGTCCGCCCGTCGGCGAGTTTGGCCATCGCCTTCTGGATCAGCACCTCGGTCCGGGTGTCCACGGAACTGGTCGCCTCGTCCAGCACCAGGATCGTCGGGTCGGACAGGAACGCCCGCGCGATGGTGATGAGCTGCTTCTCACCGGCGCTGACGCCCGTGCCCTCGTCGTCGATCACGGTGTCGTAGCCGTCGGGAAGGGTGCGGATGAACCGGTCCGCGTGGGCGGCCCGCGCCGCCTCCTCGATCTCGCCCGGGGTGACCTCGCGCGAGGCGCCGTAGGCGATGTTCTCCGCGATGGTGCCGCCGAACAGCCAGGTGTCCTGGAGCACCATGCCGATCCCGGAGCGCAGGTCGTCCCGGGACATCCGGCGGATGTCCACTCCGTCCAGCAGGATGCTCCCGCCGGAGACGTCGTAGAACCGCATCAGCAGGTTGACCAGCGTGGTCTTGCCCGCACCGGTCGGTCCGACGATCGCCACCGTCTGCCCCGGCTCCACGGTCAGCGACAGGTCCTCGATCAGCGGCTTCTCGGGCTCGTAGCGGAACGACACGCGCTCCAGGCGCACCCGGCCGCGCAGCTCGGCCGGCCGCTCGCCCGGCACCGGGTCCGCCTCCTGCTCCTCCGCGTCCAGGAGTTCGAAGATCCGCTCGGCCGAGGCGACACCCGACTGCACCAGGTTCGCCATCGACGCGACCTGCGTCAGCGGCATCGAGAACTGCCGCGAGTACTGGATGAAGGCCTGCACGTCGCCGATGGACAGCGCGCCCGACGCGACCCTGAGGCCACCGACGACCGCCACCAGCACGTAGTTCAGGTTCGACACGAACATCATCAGCGGCTGCATGACCCCGCTGTTGAACTGCGCCCGGAAGGAGGCCTCGTACAGGGCCTCGTTCTGCTCGGCGAACTGCTTCGCCGACTCCTCCTGCCGCCCGAACACCTTCACCAGGGTGTGTCCGGTGTACATCTCCTCGACGTGCGCGTTCAGCTTGCCCGTGGAGCGCCACTGCTGCACGAAGTGCGGCTGCGACCGCTTGCCCACCCGGGTGGCGACCACGAACGACAGCGGCACGGTCACCAGTGCGACCAGCGCCAGGATCCAGGAGACCCAGAACATCATCACGAGCACGCCGATGATGGTCAGCAGCGAGTTGATGAGCTGCCCCATCGACTGCTGGAGCGTCTGCCCGATGTTGTCGATGTCGTTGGTGGCGCGGGACAGCACCTCACCGCGCTGGCGCTTGTCGAAGTACGACAGCGGCAGCCGCGACAGCTTCGTCTGCACGGACTCGCGCAGCCGGTACATCGTGCGGTTCACCGCCCGGTTCACCAGCCGGGTGGCGACCGCCATCAGCAGACCGGCGACCAGGAACGTGCCGAGCGCGAGCAGCAGCACATGGCCGACGGCCGTGAAGTCGATGCCCTGGCCGGGGGTGAAGTCGGTGCTCTTGAGCATGTCCGCGATCTGGCCCTGGCCGTGGTCGCGCATCGACTGGAGCACCTGCTCCTTGGTGGCCCCGGCGGGCATCCGGCGGCCGATGATGCCGGCGAACACCAGGTCGGTGGCCCGCCCCAGGATCTTGGGGCCGATCACGCTGAGACCCACGCTGATCACCACGCACGCCAGCAGGGCGTAGATGGTGACCCGTTCGGGCCTGAACTGGGCGACGAGCCGTTTGCCCGACCCCTTGAAGTCCATCGAGCGCTGGTCGGGACCGCCCGCCATCATGCGTCCCATGGGCCCGGCCATCAGGCAGCCTCCGCTTCCGTGAGCTGGGAGAGCACGATCTCCCGGTAGGTCTCGTTGCCCGCCATCAGCTCGTGGTGCCGGCCGGTGCCGACCACCCGGCCCTCGTCGAGCACGACGATGCGGTCCGCGTCCCGGATGGTCGCCACCCGCTGGGCGACGATGACGACGGTCGCCTCGGCGGTCTCCCGGGCCAGCGCGGCGCGCAGGGCGGCGTCGGTGGCGTAGTCGAGCGCGGAGAAGGAGTCGTCGAACAGGTAGATCTCCGGGCGCTGCACCAGCGTGCGGGCGATGGCGAGCCGCTGGCGCTGACCGCCCGAGACGTTGGTGCCGCCCTGGGCGATCGGCGCGTCCAGGCCGCCTTCCAGCTTCGTCACGAAGTCCTTGGCCTGCGCGACCTCCAGCGCGTGCCACAGGTCCTCGTCGGTGGCGTCCGGATTGCCGTAGCGCAGGTTGGTGGCGACCGTACCCGCGAACAGGTACGGCTTCTGCGGCACCAGGCCGACCGTCTTCGCCAGGAGCTTCGGCTCGACCTGCTGGACGTCCACGCCGTCCACCAGCACCTCGCCCTCGGTGGCGTCGAAGAGCCGGGGGACCAGCCCCAGCAGCGTGGACTTGCCGCTGCCGGTCGAGCCGATGACGGCGGTCGTCTCGCCCGGCCGGGCCACCAGGGCGATCGACCTCAGCACCGGCTCCTCGGCACCCGGATAGCGGAAGCCCGCGCCCCGGATCTCCAGGTGCCCGTGCCGGCGCAGCTCGGTCACCGGCGCGAGCGGCGGCACCACGCTGGAGTCGGTGCCCAGGATCTCCTCGACGCGCTCCGCGCAGACCTCCGCGCGCGGCACCATCATGAACATGAATGTGGCCATCATCACAGACATGACAATCTGCATCAGATAGGCCAGGAACGCGGTCAGGTCGCCGATCGCCATCCCGCCGCTGTCGATCCGGTGGGCGCCGAACCAGACCACCGCGATCGACGACACGTTCACCACCGTCATGACGATCGGGAACATCAGCGCGAGCATCCGGCCGGTGGCGAGCTGCATGTCGGTCAGCTCGCCGTTCGCCTTCCCGAACCGGCCCTTCTCGTACTCGTCCCGGATGAAGGCGCGGATCACCCGGTTGCCGGTGATCTGCTCGCGCAGCACCCGGTTCACCGTGTCCAGGCGGACCTGCATGGACCGGAACAGCGGCCGCAGCCGGCGCACGATCAGGGTCACGGAGATGCCGAGCACCGGCACCACGGCCACGAGCACCGCGGACAGCGGCACGTCCAGGCCGAGCGCCAGCACGATCCCGCCGACGCACATGATGGGCGCCGAGACCATCAGGGTGAACGTCATCAGGGCCAGCATCTGGACCTGCTGCACGTCGTTGGTCGTACGGGTGATGAGCGACGGGGCCCCGAAGTGACCCACCTCACGCGCGGAGAAGGACTGCACCCGGTCGAAGACGGCACCGCGCACGTCCCGGCCGAGCGCGGCGGCGGTGCGGGCGCCGTAGTACACGGCGCCCATGTTGCAGACGACCTGGGCCAGCGAGATGCCGATCATGAGGGCGCCGAAGGACAGGATGTAGTCCGTGTCCCCCTTCACGACACCGTTGTCGATGATGTCGGCGTTGAGCGTGGGCAGGTAGAGGGTGGCGCAGGTCTGCAGGAACTGCAGCAGCACCAGGAAGGCTATGGGTTTCCTGTAGGGCCTGAGATAGGTCCGCAGAAGTCGTATGAGCACGCTACGTCTCTCGGAGTCGGCGATGGGGCGGGTCGGTGTGCCCTTCGCCCCTATCGTCGGACACTCCACCCGCGTTACCCCAACCGATTAACCCATCGGCGTGCTCCTGCGACCCCGGCGGTTTGCGCCGCTACGGGCGGAACGCCCCGGGGTGGGTCTGCTCCCGCACCGACACGAACTGCTGCCGCACCGCCTGGCCCACGGCCAGGTCGTCGCCCGGCTCCAGGACCTGTGCGGCCGCCCCTTGCCAGGCGGGCGGGTTGCGCGGATCGAGCGCGCCCTGCGACACGCCGAGCGCCCAGGCGGCCTGCCGGGCCGCGCCGATCGCCGCGTAGTCGGCGGGCTGCGGTACGACGACCTGCGCGCCGAACAGCGAGGGCGCCGCGGCCTGCACCGCGGGCAGCTCGGCGGCCTGGCCGAGCAGGAAGATCCGCCGCACCTCCACGCCCCGCCCGCGCAGCACGTCCAGCGCGTCGGCGAGCCCGCACAGCATGCCCTCGAACGCGGCCCGTGCCAGGTGCTCGGCCTTCATCGACTCCCGTCGCAGCCCGGCGAGCGTGCCCGCGGTGTGCGGCAGGTGCGGGGTCCGCTCGCCCTCCAGGTAGGGGAGCAGGACCAGCCCGTGCGAGCCCGGCGTGGACTTCATCGCCAGGTCGGACAGGCTCTCCAGATCCGGCAGCCCGAGGAGTTCGGCGGTGCCGCGCAGGGCGCGCACGGCGTTCAGGGTGGTGACGACGGGCAGGTGCATGCCGGTGGCGTCGGCGAGGGAGGTGATCATCCCGCTCTGGTCGGCGAGCGCCTCGGGATGCACGGCCATCACGGACCCGGACGCGCCGAGCGAGACGACAGCGTCGCCGAGCCCGATCCCCAGCCCGAACGCGGCGGCCATGGTCTCCCCGGTGCCCGCCGAGATCAGCAGGCCCTCCGGGGTGGTGCCGGCCGCGTCCGACGGGCCGATCACCTCGGGGAGCATCGCCTGGTGGCCCAGCGCCAGCTCGACCAGGTCGGGCCGGTAGGCGCCGGTGGCGGCGGACCAGTAGCCGGTGCCGGAGGCCCCACCGCGGTCGGTGGTCCGGCGCACCGGCCGTCCGAGCAGCTGCCACACCAGCCAGTCGTGGGCCTGGAGGAGGGCGGCCGTGCGGCGGGCGTGCTCGGGTTCGTTCTTCGCGAGCCAGCGCAGCTTGGTCACCGGCCGCGCGGCCTGCGGCACGCATCCCACGGCCTGCGCCCAGGCCTCCCGGCCGCCGAGCGCGTCGACGAGGTCGGCGGCCGCGACCTGCGCCCGTTTGTCCCCGCCGGTGATCGCCGGGCGGACCGTGTTGCCCTGCGCGTCCAGTGGGATCAGCGCGTTCTGCTGCGCGGACACGCCGATGGCCTGCACGCCCTCCAGCAGTCCGCCGCCCGCGGCCTCGCCCAGGGACAGCAGCCAGGCCTGCGGGTCAACGTCGCTGGGCCGGCCCCCGTCCGGTGTGTCCACCGGATGCTGGGCGTAGCCCTGCCTGAGCACGGCTCCGGTGTCCGCGTCGCAGACGACGATGCGAGTGAAATCGGGCGAGCTGTCCAACCCGGCGACTATCCCCATGGCCAAAATTCTGCCGTACCGCGGCGCTTGCTTCGGCCGGTGGGCGCGTATCCCCGCGCCCACCGGCCTCGTGAAGCCCGCGCCCTAGGTGTTGCTGGTGCCCCAGTCGTCCTCGGGCGTGCCGTTGACGTTGCGGTCGCGCAGGGAGCGCACCCGCTGGGCCACCGACTCCGGGACCCGGTCGCCGACCTTGTCGCTCATGGTGTGCAGGGCCTTGCCGGCGTAGACCCGGCCCTGCTGGGCGGCCGTCTCGGCGGTGTTGCGGACGGCCGGGTTCTGCGAGATCTGCCGAGCTGACTTCTTCAGCTGCTCGTAACGCTCGCGCCCGGCCCTCGTGCCGAGCACGTAACCGAGGGCCAGTCCGGCGACGAACGTGAGCCGGTAGCGCATGGCTGTCACCCTTCTCCTTGCGTGGGTCTGTGGTGCGGCGTCGGGGCCGAGGGATACCGATTGGCGGAGCACCCCCCTGCTTGCGCTAATGTATGTGTCGCAGCGAGCGCCCGCCCCCTGGCGAATACCCAGGTAGGTACGTTCGATGCAACGAGGCAATCCTCCGTAGCTCAATTGGCAGAGCAGCCGGCTGTTAACCGGCAGGTTACTGGTTCGAGTCCAGTCGGGGGAGCTTCGGTCCTCCGTAGCTCAATTGGCAGAGCAGCCGGCTGTTAACCGGCAGGTTACTGGTTCGAGTCCAGTCGGGGGAGCACGCTGAACGAGGACCCTTCGGGGTCCTTTTTCATGCCCGCGGGAACCGCCCTGGGCTGGCCGAAGTCTCAAGGTCAGGAAGCAGCGCGGAAGCCGACCATCCGAAGCAGGAGATCGTATGAGCGGCTATGCTGCGGCAGACGGCGCGCACACATGTACGCGACACGCCGCTATGGGGCGGTAGCTCAGCCGGTTAGAGCAGCGGACTCATAATCCGTCGGCCGTGGGTTCGAGTCCCACCCGCCCCACCCAGCAGTACAGGTGCAGAATCGATCTGACCTGTGAGCTCGTATGAGTGGTGGTTGCCACACCGCAGGAGTGGCAACCGTTCACCCACTCCGAGCAGCATCCGAAGGACACTCTCCCCGATCACGGTGACGCGCCGCGGCGCCATACTGTGCGCATGGAACGCATAGGGGGCTACCTCGTCGAGCGGAAGCTCGGTGAGGGTGGGATGGGGACCGTGTTTCTCGCGCGGACGCGCGGTGGGCGTGCGGTGGCGCTGAAGGTCGCCAAGGCGGAACTGGCGGCGGACCCGGTCTTCCGCGAGCGGTTCCGCAGCGAGGTGGAGGCGGCCCGGGCGGTCGGCGGCTTCCACACCGCGTCCGTGGTGGACGCGGACGTCGACGGCGATCCGCTGTGGCTGGCGACCGCCTACATCCCGGGCCCGACCCTCGCGGCCCGGCTCGCCGCCCAGGGGGCCATGGACGAACCGCAGTTGCGGGCGCTGGCCGCCGCGCTCGCCGAGGCGCTGGAGTCCATCCACTCCTGCGGTCTGGTGCACCGCGACCTCAAGCCCGGCAACATCGTCATGGCCGACGACGGGCCGCGCGTCCTGGACTTCGGCATCGCCCGGGCCGTCGAGTCCACCCGGCTCACCGCCACCGGCACCGCCTTCGGCACGCCCGGCTTCCTCGCCCCCGAGCAGGCACTCGGCCACGATGTCGGCGGTGCCGCCGACGTGTTCGCCCTCGGCGCCGTCCTGGTGGCCGCGGCCGGCGGCAGCGCCTGGGGCGAGGGCACGCCGATGGGGCTGATGTACCGCTCCGTGCACGAGCCGCCGGACACGTCCGCGGTACCGGTCGGGCTGGTGGACGTGGTGACCGCCTGCCTGGCCAAGGACCCCGCGGCCCGCCCGACCCCCGCCGAACTGCTCGACCGCCTCACCGGGGAGCCGGCCGCCCCGGCCCGGCCGGACGCGCCGTCGCACCCCCCGCTCCTCACAACCGCCCGACCGGCCCCGCGACCGGCCCCGACGCCGCCCACGCACCTCCCGGCGGCCCCTTCGACGCCCTCGCACCTCCCCGCCTCGCCCGGGGCCCCGGCGACGCCCTCGCACCCGGCAGCGGCGGCGACGCCCCCGCAGCAAGCCGCTTCGCCTGGGGCGCCCTCCACGCCCTCGCACCTCCCCGCGTCTCCCGCGGCCCCGGGCACGCCTTCCCACCTGGGCGCGCTTCCTGCGGCCGCGTCGACGCCCCCGCACCCCGCCGCCTCGCCCGCGGCCCCGAGCACGCCCCCGCACCTCCCGGCCTCGCCCGCGGCCCCGGCGACGCCCCCGCATCTGGCCGCGCACCCGACGCCTCCGCACCTCGCGGTGACCTCCCCGGCGTCCGTCGCGCCCCCGCACCTGCCGCCCGCGCCGCCGCAGGCCGGGTACGGGTTCGGGCCGCCGGTGCCGTACGGCGTGCCGGAGGCCGTGCTCGGGGACGGCGACGCCCGCGTCGTCGTGAACGCGGCCGGGGTGGTCCTCGAACTCGGCGGGGTCGCGGCGGACTTCGAGTGGGCGGAGATCGCCGTCGTGCGGCGGACGCCCGCGACGCGCGGCAACCGGCTCACGGTCACCGTCCAGTTGTGGGACGGCGGTGTCTACGACTGCGAGCTGAACGCCCGCCGTTCGGCCCGGCTCACCGAGTGGATCGCACGGCTCGACCCCGTGCTCGGACGGTACCTGCCCCGCCGGTGACGCACCGTCCGACCCGGCCCGTCAAGCGGTTTCGCCAACAGCCGTTCACAGGTCAAGACTTGCTGCCGCATTGGCTTGGACATGCCTTGTCCTGGGCACGGACCTCCTACGGACAACCGCCGCGGGAGCGGTGCCGGACAGAGGAGGGCGTCTCATGGACCGTCGGATCCGGGTACGTGTGAGTCGTCGGCCGGCCGCCCCGCGCGGGCAGGAGATCGACCGCAGGACGCCGTCCGGGCGCATCCTGCCGTACTGACCGTCACCGCTCGCCGCCGGACGGCGGGGCGTGGCGGGCCACCGCCGCGCGCAGGGCCGTCCGCAGCTCCTCGGGCGGCACGGGCCCCTCGGGGGCGGTGCTCGCGGTGACCGCGGCGGCCACCTCGCGCAGCTTGGTGTTGGACCTCTGCGAGGCCTCCCGCAGGATGTCCCAGGCACGCTCCGGGCCGCAGCCGTGGGCGGCCATCAGGATGCCGCGCGCCTGGTCGATCACCGGGCGGGAGTCGATCGCGTGCCGCAGCTGCTCGATCTCCTCGCGCAGCTCCCGCAGTTGTTCCGCCCGTTCGAGGGCCACCGCGGAGCCGGTGCGGTCACGGACCCCGGCCGCCAGCGCGATGCCCAGCGGGTCGGTGACGTCCAGGCCGACCAGTTCCAGGACCCGGCGCGGCTGGCCCCACCAGCCCGAGACCGCGACCGGTATGCCGTGCAGGCGGCCGTACTCGGCCAGCGCGTCGAGGAACTCCAGACCCGCCGTGTCCATGAAGGACACCCCGGACATGTCCAGCTCGATCCCGGTGATGCCCTCCGGGAGGGCGTCGAGGGCGGCCGACAGCGTGTCCGTACAGCCCCGGACCAGTTCCCCGCATGCGTCCAGGAGGGCCCGGCCCTCCTCCGTCCGGCCGCCGACGACCAGCGCGTTCAGCCGCCCGCCGTGCGGTGCTCGTGCCGCTGAGGTCATGCCTCCCCCTCCGTCGGCCCCCATGGCTCGCCCCCTCGCCTGCCCGTTGTGTCCACGGCTACACACAAAGGACTCACGCGAAGGAGGTAAGAAAAGGCGGATCCGGCCGGACCCGGCGCGGCCGTCGGAAGCGACCGCGGTGCCGGGGCCCGCCGCGCCGCGGCCCCCTCGTGCCGAGGCCCGTGGTCCCGCGGCTCGACGTGGTCCCGCTGACCGGACGGGCCGGGGTCCGGTCGGCCGGTGAGGTGAGCCTGCCGACGCGCGGCGTCTGGGAGGGCGTCCTGGAGCGGGCCGTCCGCGACGGCCTTCGTGGACGTGGCGGGCGCCGGTGCCCTCGCGGACGCCGCCCGGCGGCTGGTGCTTGACCGGCCGCCGGCCGCCCTGCCGCGCATGCTGGGCCCGCTGGGGCCCGGCCTCCCGGCGATCGAGGTGGCGGCGGCATGACGGTGACCGCCGAACCCTTCGTGCCCCCCGCCCTCTTCTACGCGGACGCCGGGCAGTACTTCGCGGGGACCGTGCCCTTCGTCCGCGCCGCGCTGGAGGCCGGCGGGCCGGTCGCGGTCGCCGTGCCCGGCGAGAACCTGCGCCTGGTCCGGGACGCGTCGGGCGCGGACGCCGACGCCGTACGGTTCCTGGACCTGCGCGAGGCCGGCCGCACCCCCGGCCGGATCATCCCCGGCGTGCTGCGGGCCTTCGCCGACAGCCGGCCGGCGCGTGCACATCGTCGGCGAGCCGGTCTGGGCGGACCGCGGCCCGGCCGAGCACCCCGCGTGCGCGCAGCACGAGGCGCTGATCAACAGCGCGTTCCAGGGGCGCGAGGTGACGATCGGGAGAGGCCGGATGCCGGGCCGGGGTGCCGCCGGTCCGGCCGGGCGCTCGGGAGCAACGGGCCGCGGGCCGGGGGCGGGTCCGGGGCTACGCCGGGTCCGGCCCGTCCGGGTCGGCGTGCTCAGGCGGCCAGTGGGTCCAGGACCAGCGGCTCGACCTGGCCCTCCAGCATGGCGCCGAGTCCCTGGACGGCGCACACGTCCGGCTGGTCGGCGATGTGCACCGGGACGCCGGTCGCCTCGCGGAGCATCTCGTCCAGGCCGGGCAGCCGGGCCGACCCGCCGACCATCATGATCCCGCGGTCCGCGAGGTCGGCCACCAGATCGGGCGGGCATTCGCGCAGCACCCTCCCGATCCCGTCCAGGACGGCCGTCAGCGGGGTCTGGATGGCGTCGCGCACGGCGGCGGTGTCGACCCGCACGCTGCGCGGGAGCCCGGTGGCCACGTCCCGGCCGTGGATCTCCGTCGAGGCCGGCCCCTGCTCGGTGAGCCCGTTGCCGGAAAGGGCGATCTGCAGTGGCCGTACGGACTGGCTGGGCAGCACCAGCGCGTGCGCGTGCCGCAGGTGCTGCACGATCGCGTGGTCGACGGCCTCACCGCCCACCGGGATCCGCTGGGCGGTCACGATGGACCCCAGGGAGAGCACGGCGACCTGGGTGGCGGCGGCGCCGCACATCATGATCATGGAGGCCTCGGGCCGCTCCACCGGCAGTCCGCAGCCCACGGCGGCGGCGATCAGCGTGTCCACCAGCTCCACCCGCCGCGCGCCGAGCCCGACCAGTGTCTCGACCGTCGCCCGCTGGGCCAGCGGGTCGGCGTCGTGCGGGGTGCAGGCCGCCGCGCGCAGCCGGGGCCTGCGGCGCAGCGTGCGGCGCATCTTGTCGCCGATCAGGTGCCGCAGCATGCGCTGCGCCATCTCGATGTCGACCACCGTGCCGCCGGCGACGGGCCGCACCACCCTGATGTAGTCGGGGGTGCGCCCCGTCATCTGCTCCGCGAACTCGCCGACCGCGATGAGCGCGCCGTTACGGATGTTCATGGCCGCGACCGAGGGCTGGTCCACGACGAGACCGGAGCCCTTCACGTACACCCGGGTGCGGGCCGCGCCCAGGTCGACGGCGAAGTGGCAGCGGCGCAGCTGCTCCAGACTGACGGTCACGGCGGATCCTCCCGAGTGCGCAGGCCTTGGGCGGCCGACCGGTTGGCGGGCCTCTTCCTCCACTCGATACTGCTGCCGGGTGAAGGACGTGCGCCTTCTGGAGGGGGCCGGGCGGGGTGCCGCCGAACGGGGGGTTCGGGCGGTGCGTACGGTGTGTCGCGCCGCCGAAGGGCCCGCCGGGCTGTCAGCCGGGCTCGAAAAGCCGCGCCGGCCGGGAGCCGGACCGCGGCGGTCCGCCCGTCAGGAGCCCGGTGCCGGTTCCGTCGCGGACTTCCAGCTCAGCCGGACGACGAGCTGCCCTTCCGCCGCCCCCTTGGCGATGACCGCGCCCGCCTCCGCGCTCAGCTTCACGCCGAACTCCAGTTCCACCGCGTCGGGGCGCAGGGTGCCGTCACGGAAGACGCGCAGCGCGGACTGGGCGGCCGCGCGCACCCCGTCCAGCGCGCCCTCGAAGGTGCGGGCGGCCTGCGCCGCCGGGCCGCCCTCGCCGCGCGAGACGAGCCGCGTCCCGCCGGTGGGGTCCGTCTCCTCCACCACCACGACGGCGCCGTCGTCGGTGGTGAACTCCATCAGCCTGTTCATGGCGTCGCACGCCCCCCGTGTCCTTGATCCACTACCGGGTCCATTGTGGCGGACGGCCGGTGCGGCTGTCCGCGAATCCGGCCGGGCGGGGACACGGCACTGGCGGGAAGCCGCCAGGGCGCCTTTCCGCCACGACCGCTCAACAGCCCCGCAACACACGGCACATGAGACTCGTCCCAGCACTCGGCGCACCAGGACGGACACCCCCCGGACGAGATGAGGCGTGCATGAGGAGAGGACCAGTCGGACGCGGTGCGGTCCTGCTGTCGGCAGGGCTGGTCGTCGCGGCCCTGACGCCGGCGGCACCCGCGGCCGCGTGGACGACCGTCACCGCGGAACGGCAGGACCCCGGCACCGGAACGCCGGGCAACCGAACTCCCGGCAACAAGACCCCAGCCGAAGCGACCCCCGCCGAAGGGACCCCCGCCGAAGGGACCCCCGCCGAAGGGACCCCCGCCGAAGGGACCCCCTCCAAGGCGACCCCCACCACCGTCACCCTCGTCACCGGCGACAAGGTCAGCGTGACCGACCTCGGGCACGGCAGACGGACCGTCACCGTGCGGCGGCCCGCCGGGGCCACCGGCGCGGTGCGCACGCAGACGAGCGACGGCGACATCACCGTCGTACCCGACGAGGCGCTGCCGTACCTGCGGGCCGGCACCCTGGACCGGCGGCTGTTCGACGTGAGCGGGCTGATCCGGCAGGGGCTGACGGACGCCCGGTCCGGCGCGCTGCCGCTGATCGTGACCTACGGCAGGGGCGCCCGCGTCACCACCCCGGCCGGGACCGAGCGGACCCGGACGCTGCCGAGTCTGCGCGGCGCCGCCGTGGCGGCGCACCGGGGGCGCGCCTTCTGGCGGTCCTTCACGCACGGCCGGAGCGTCGGCAAGGTCTGGCTCGACGGGCGGGTCGAGGCCGACATGGCGGAGAGCAACGGCCAGATCGGCACGCGGGCCGCCTGGGACGCGGGGCTGACCGGCAAGGGCGTCACCGTCGCCGTCCTCGACACCGGCGTCGACCTGAGCCACCCCGACCTCGCGGACCGGGTCGGCACCACCAAGAGCTTCATCGACGGCGAGGAGGTCGCCGACCGCAACGGGCACGGCACGCACGTCACCTCCACCGTCGGCGGCAGCGGCGCCGCGTCCGGCGGCACCGAACAGGGGGTCGCGCCCGGCGCCACCCTCGCGGTCGGCAAGGTGCTCAGCGACCAGGGCTCGGGCAGCGAGTCGCAGATCATCGCGGGCATGGAGTGGGCGGCACGGGACGTGCACGCGCGGGTGATCTCCATGAGCCTGGGCTCGACCGAACCGAGCGACGGCACCGACCCGATGGCCCAGGCGGTGAACGACCTCTCGAAGGAGACCGGCGCCCTCTTCGTGGTCGCCGCGGGCAACACCGGCGCCCCGTCCTCCATCGGCTCGCCCGGCGCCGCCGACGCCGCCCTCACCGTCGGCGCCGTGGACTCCGCCGACCAGGCGGCCTACTTCACCAGCGCGGGCCCCCGCTACGGCGACAACGCCCTGAAGCCGGACGTGTCCGCGCCCGGCGTCGACATCCTCGCCGCCCGCTCCCAGCTCGTCGAAGGCAGCGGCTACTACACCTCCATGAGCGGCACGTCCATGGCGACCCCGCACGTCGCCGGGGTCGCGGCCCTGCTCGCCCAGGCCCATCCCGACTGGACGGGGGCGCAGTTGAAGGACGCGCTGATGTCCAGCTCGAAGCGGCTCGACGCGTCCGCCTACCAGCTCGGCGCGGGACGGGTGAGCGTGCCCGACGCGGTCCGGGCGCGGATCACCGCCACCGGCAGCGCCGACCTCGGCTTCTACAGCTGGCCCTACGACGCCGACCACCCCGTCACCCGGACCCTCACCTACCGCAACGCGTCCGACACCGACGTACGGCTGAGCCTCGCCGTCCAGGGCGCCCCGGACGGGCCGGCCACCCTCGCCGACTCCGCGCTCACCGTGCCCGCGCACGGCACCGCGTCCACCACCGTCACCGGCGACGGGTCGAAGGCACCGGTCGGGGAGAGCAGCGGGCAGATCGTGGCCTCGGGCCCGGACGGCACGGCGCTCGCCCACACCGTGTTCGGGCTGGTCAAGGAGGAGGAGCGGTACACGCTCACCGTCCATGTCCGGGACCGCGACGGCGCCCCCACCGCCGCCGACCTCGCCGTGCAGCGGCTGGCCGAGGGCGAGGACGCCCAGCCCGCGCACGTCGGCGACTCGGGCACCCTGAAACTGCGGCTGCGGCCCGGCACCTACAGTCTGGCCTCCTTCCTCGACGTGCGCGGCAGCCACGGCACCGACTCGCTCGGCCTCGGCTTCCTGGCCGCCCCCGAGACCGTCCTCGACCGTGACCGGGAGGTCACCCTGGACGGCCGCCGGCTGCGCGAGATCAGGGCCGACGTCTCCCGGCGCACCGAGACCCGGCAGCTCCTCATGGAGTACGACCGCAAGGCGAACGGCGCCGACCTGTTCGGCGCGGTCCAGGTGCCCCTCACCTACGACAGCGTCTTCGCCGCGCCCACCGCGAAGGTCACCCGGGGCAGCTTCGAGTACCGCACCGTGTGGCGGCTGGCCGAGCCGCTGCTGACGGTCCGGGGGATCGACGAGGCCACCGTGCAGGCGGGCGGGACGCTCCTGGAAGGACGGACCAGACTGCCGCTGGTCGACGTCGGGGACGGGCCGTTCACGAAGGTCGCCGGCAAGGCGGTGCTCGCCCACCTCGCCGACGGCGCCGACCCGGCCGCGCTGGCCGAAGCGGCCCAGGACGCGGGCGCCAGGGCGCTGTTCGTGACGGACGACGCGCCCGGCCGGCTGATGGCCTGGTGGGGCACGGACGACAACGCAGACCGGCCGCTGCAGATCGCCACGGTCAGCCGGGCGGACGCGGCACGGCTGCGGGCGGCCGGCCGGGCCGACATGGCCGGCACCCGCAACTCGCCCTACGTGTACGACCTGTCCGAGGGGCACCCCGGGGCGATCCCGGACCGGTCCCTGACCTACGCACCCTCGAAGCGCCAACTGGCGTCCGTGCACGTGAAGTTCCATGCCGCCGCGCCGGTGAGCGGCGGCGAGTTCCGGTACTCGCTCACCGACACCTTCCCGATCGGGCTCGGCTTCCAGGAGCGGATCGACCTGCCCGCCGAACGCACCGACTACGTCTCCACCGGCCCCGGCCAGCGCTGGCACGAGTCCGTCACCGTCCGGGACGGCGCGCTGGAGGAACGCAGCGGGCTGGTGCGCTACCACGGCGGGACCCGGCCCGGGCTGGACTGGTTCCGTCCCGTGTGGCACCCCTGGCTCGGCACCGGCCTCGGCTGGGGTCAGCAACGCGCGGGCAACCAGATCCAGTTGAACACGCCGGGATGGGGCGACTCCGGGCCCGACCACACCGGCTTCGGCGACGTGTGGAGCGACGGCAGCGGGATGACCCAGACCACCGCCGTCTACCTGGACGGCACGCGGGTCGACCGCCGCACCGGTTCCGGTGCCTACGTCCGGGACGCGCCCGCCGACGAGCACACCTACAAGGTGGTCACCGACACCGCCCTGGACGCGGACCGTTGGCAGCCCGCCACGAAGGGCCACAGCGAGTGGACCTTCCGGTCGGCGGCCACCCCGGAGGACCACTGGACCAGCCTGCCGCTGATCAACCTCGCCTTCCACCTCGACACCGACCTCGCCGGGACGGTACGCGCCGGACAGCGGCTGCCCGTCGCCCTCGGCGCCGAGTACGTGGCGGGCGCGGCCGGCACCGGCACCCTCGGCGGCGGCCGCCTCGAGGTGTCGTACGACGACGGCGCGACCTGGCGGACGGTCCCGCTGACCACCGGCAGGGGCGCCGCCTGGCACGGCACGCTGACCGTGCCCCGGGGTGCCGCCGGTGTCTCCCTGCGGGCCTCGGCCCGCGACGACAGGGGAGGCTCGGTGACCCAGGAGATCGTCCGGGCGGTGGGCGTCAGGTAGTCCGGGGCGGGGGGTGGTCCGCGGCCTCGACGACGCCGCGGACCACCCCCAGCTCCACCAGGTCCTGCGGCCGGATGCGCAGCTGGTCCGCCGTCGCCTCCACCTCGTGCGGCGGCCGCTTGAGGATGGCCGCCGCGAGTTCCGGCGCTATCACCGAGAAGTAACTGTCCGGCGTGGCCCAGGTGTTGCCCGGCGCGGCCAGTGCCAGCGCCCCGCCGGAGCCGCCCTCCCCGACGACCAGCGTGGTGACCGGCACCCGCGCGCAGGCCAGCGCCGAGAACACGTCGGCGATCGCCGCCCCGGCCCCCTGCCGTTCCGCCTCCGCGTCGTTGGCCGCACCCGGGGTGTCCACCAGGGTCAGCACCGGGATGTCGAGCCGGTCGGCGAGCCGGATCAGCCGGGCCGCGGTCCGGTACCCGGCCGGCCGGGTGGGCGCCCCGGTCTGCGCCGCGTACGCCACCGTACGGCCGTCCCGCGCCCCGAACCCGCACAGCATGCCGTCGGAGTCGACGCCGCCGCAGCGGTCGCCGCCGAGCGCGGCCCGGTGGCTGAAGTAGGCGTCCAAGTAGGCCTCGGCGCGCGGGCGTTCGGGGGAGCGGGCCCGGCGGACGGCCTCCCAGCCGGAGCCGGGCAGCGCGGCCGAACCGAGGGCGCGCGGCGCGGGGGCCTGTGCCGCCGGGCTGGTGAGCAGCCGCAGCCAGGTGCCCAGCACCGTCCGCAGCTCCCCGGGCCGCACCACGGCGTCCGCCGACCCGGCGGCCACCTGGGCCTCGGCCGTGTAGGCGGCCGGGTCCGCGTCCCGGGGCCGAACCCGGGAACCGGCGAAGCCGACCTGGGCGCCGGGCAGGGCCAGGATCACGTCGGCCCCGGCCCCGAGGGTGGCCCAGCCACCGCCGGTCGTCGGGTCGCGCAGCACCGCGATCTGCGGCAGTCCCGCCTCCCGGGTGAGCGCCGACTCCCGGGCCACCCGCTGGAGCTGGGTGAGGGCGAGCATGCCCTCCTGCATCCGGCTGCCGCCGGTGGCGACCAGCGGCACGACCGGCAGCCGGTGGGCCCGGGCGTGCCGGTACGCCGCCTCCAGCCGGTCGCCGGTGCGCTCGCCCAGCGAGCCGCCGAGGAAGCCGAACTCGAACGCGAGCAGCACCGCCCGGGTGCCGCCGACGCTCGCGGTGCCGCAGACGACGGACTCCTCCTCGCCGGTGCGCTCGGCGGCCCGGGCCCGGGAGGCGTCGTACCCCTGCCAGCCGAGCGGGCCGTTCACCGCCGGCCGGCGCGTGGCGACGGCGAGTTCGCCGAACGTCCCCTCGTCGGCGACCAGCGCCAGGACCTCCCGTGCCGACAGCCGCTCAGGCATCGGGCACCAGCGCACGCTTCATGATCTTCCCCATGTCGTTGCGCGGCAGCGCCCGAAGAAGGTGGAGCACGCGCGGCCGCTTGTGCGGGGCCAGCCGCCGGGCCACGTGCCCGGCCAGTTCCTCCAGGGACGCCGGGGCGCCCGGATCCGCCGGGACGATCCACGCCACGATCCGCTCGCCGAGGTCCGCGTCGGGCTCCCCGGTCACCGCCGCCTCGCGCACCCCCGGGTGCTCCAGCAGCGCGTTCTCGATCTCGCCCGCCCCGATCTTGTAACCGCCGCTCTTGATCAGGTCGGTGGCCTTGCGCCCGACGATGCGCACCCCGCCGTCGCTCTCGCGCACGGCCATGTCGCCGGTGCGGAAGAAGCCGTCGGCGGTGAACGCGGCGGCGGTCGCGTCGGGCCGGTTCAGGTACTCGGTGAACAGGTTCGGGCCGCGCACCTGGATCTCCCCGACGGTCTCCCCGTCGTACCCGGCGACCTCCGTGCCGTCCTCCTCCACCAGCCGCAGCTCCACGCCGGGCAGTGGCACCCCGACCGTGCCGGTCCCGGCCGGTCCGTCGGCGCGCACGCTGGTGTTCATCAGCGTCTCCGTCATGCCGTAGCGCTCGATCACCCGGCGGCCGGTCGCGGCCAGGATCCGCTCGTGGTCGTGCACGGGCAGCGCCGCCGAGCCGGAGACCAGCAGCCGGGCCCCGGCCAGGGCCTTGACCAGCTCCGGTTCGTCCGGAAGGGCCTCGGCGATCCGGTGGTACATCGTCGGCACCCCGAACAGCATGGTCGCGCCGTCGTTCAGCTCCCGGGCCACGCCCTCGGTGTCGAACCGGCCCAGGTGCCGCACCGAGCCGCCGCGCCGCAGCGGGCCGAGCACACCCAGCACCAGCCCGTGCACGTGGAACAGGGGCAGCCCGTGCACCAGCACGTCGTCGCCGGTCCACTGCCAGGCGTCGGCGAGCGCGTCCAGCGTCGTGGCGAGAGCCCGGCGCGGGATGACCGCGCCCTTGGGCGGGCCGGTGGTGCCGGAGGTGTAGACGACCAGCGCCGGGTCGGCGTCCCCGGCCCGCTCCTCGGGCACGGTGCCGGCGGCGGAGGCGTCCACCTCGAGCCGGGCCAGGTGGCCGAGTTCGGCGGGCACCCGCGCGCCGGGCGCGGTCAGCACCAGGTCCGGAGCGCTGTCGGTGACGATGTGGGCCAGCTCCCGGCCGCCCGACTTCGGGTTCAGCGGCACCGCGGGCACCCCGGCGAGCAGGGCGCCCGTCACCGCGACGGCGGTCTCCAGCTCCGGAGTCGCCCACACGGCGACCCGGCCGGCGCCGCGGACGCGCCCGGCGAGCGCACCCGCCGCGCCCGCGAGCGCGCCGTAGGTCAGCGACCGTTCGCCGAACCGAAGGGCGACCCGCTCGCCCGGACCGTCCGCCAGGGCGGGGAAGAGGGAGGACACGCGGCGCACTCCTTGGGGCTCGGTGACGGGCTCGGGGACGTCGACACCTTCCTACACCAGCCGCCGCGTTCCGACGACCGTGCTCAGGTCGGCCGCGAGCCGCAATTCGGCCGCCCTGAGCGCCGGATGGCCGAGCCAGTGCAGCCGGGCCCGGTCGATCTCGCCCCCGTGCAACGGCGGCCAGCCGGTCGCCGGGGTGAAGTCGTCGACGACGACCGTCCCGCCGGGGGCGAGCAGCCGCTCGACGTCGGCGGGCGCGTCCCCGGCCGTCTTGCCCTGCCCGCCGCCGTCGAGCACGAGCAGGTCGAACGGCCCGTGCTCCTCGATCAGCCGCCAGTCGCCGCCCAGCACGGTGACCTCGGGGCGGCCGGCGAAGACCGCCGCCGCCGACCGCGCCCGCCCCGGGTCCCGCTCCACGCTGTACAGCCGCACCCCGGGCGCCGCGCCCGAGGCCAGCCAGGCCAGCCCGACCCCCAGACCGGTGCCGGTCTCCCCGATCCGGGCCCGGGCGCCGCCCGCCAAGGCGTGCAGCAGGCGGCCCTGTTCGGGGCGGCAGGAGTACGGGAAGCCGTCGGCACGGGCGGCGGCCAGGGCCGCCGCCACCAGCGGTGGCAGCCCGTCCATGGCGGTGTACGCGTCCGTTCCGGTCAGTGCCATGGCCCCGATCCTGCCCGGATCAGACCGCGGCCTCCACCAGGTCGGCGACGACGCAGCTCACGTTGTCCGGGCCGCCGGCGGCGTTCGCCGCCTCGATCAGGGCGTGCGCGGTGGTGTCCGGGGCCGCGGAGCCGACCAGCAGCGCCAGGATCCGCTCGTCCGGGACGACCGCTGACAGGCCGTCGGAGCACAGCAGGTAGCGGTCGCCCGGCCGGGCCTCGTGCAGCCGCAGGTCCGGCACCGGCGGGGTGTCCGTGCCCAGCGCCTTCAGCAGCAGCGCCCGCTGCGGATGGCTGGCGGCCTCCTCGGGGGTCAGCCGGCCCTCGTCGATCAGGGACTGGACCACGCTGTGGTCGTGGGTGATCCGGAACAGCCCGCCGTCCCGCAGCAGGTAGACCCGGGAGTCCCCGATGTGGACGAGGGCCAGCTTCGACCCGGTCCACAGCAGCGCGGTCAGCGTGGTCCCCGCCTCCTCGCCGTCCGCCGCGAGGTCCAGGACGGCCTCGCTCGCCCCCCGCACGGCGTCCTCCAGCACGTTCAGCACGCTGCCCGCGGCGAGTTCCTCCCCCTCGTCCAGGAACTTCAGCGCCTCCACGGCCGCGCTGCTCGCGGGCGCCCCCGCCGCGCCGTAGCCGTCGGCCACGGCGAGCAGCCTGCGGCCCGCGTACACGGTGTCCTGGTTGGCGGTGCGGACGTGCCCTCGGTCGGAGCGGGCGGCATAGCGCAGTTCCAGCACGGTGGTGGGATCCCTTCTCGAATCGGCCGTCAGCTGGTCGACGAGGAACGCGGCGAGATCCCGGCGCACGGCCGTCTCCGCCTCCACCCGCGCCCAGTACGCCCGGACCTCCCGGGCGGCGTCCGCCCGGTCCAGGGCGCACACCGCGCGGATCTCGGCCAGCGGCATGCCGAGCCGCCGCAGCCAGGCCACGAGCCTGGCCCGCTCCAGCTGCTCCACGGCGTAGTACCGGTAGCCGCTGAAGGGGTCCACCCGTGCGGGCCGCAGCAGATCCAGCTCGTCGTACAGCCGCAGCGCCTTCGGCGACAGCCGGCTCGCCTTGGCGAAGGCGCCGATCGTCAGCAACTCCATGAGCACCTCGCGCTCCTCGTCGTCCGCCACCGATGCTGGGGCTTCCCCGAAGGTGAAGGTCAAACGCGCTGTCGCGGTTCCCCGGCCGGTTGTTAGCCTCGCCGGTGATCGAACCGCCGTACGAAAGGGAGTCCGACGTGCCCCGCATAGCCCTCGCCACCTACGACCCCGGCGCCGAGCCCAGCAAGGACAGGGACCTCCCGGTGCTGGTGGAGGCGCTGCGGGCGGCCGGGGCAGAGGCCGAGGCACGGCCCTGGGACGACCCCGCGGCGGACTGGGGCGGCTACGACCTCGTCCTCATCCGCTCGACCTGGGACTACAGCTGGCGGGCCGAGGAGTTCGGCGCGTGGGTCGACCGTGTGGGCAAGGTCACCCGTATCGCCAACCCGGCCGGGGTCGTGCGCTGGAACACCGACAAGCGCTACCTCGGCGACCTCGCGGCGGACGGTGTGCCCACCGTCCCCACGGCCTACCTCGCTCCCGGCGATCCGGCCGACCTGCCCACCGGCCACGAGTACGTGATCAAGCCGACCTCCGGCGCGGGCGCCCGGTTCGCCGCCCGCTACACACCCGCCGAGCACGACACGGCCGTACGGCAGCTCGCCCGGATGCACGCGGAGGGCTTCACCGCGATGGTGCAGCCGTACCTGCGGAGCATCGACGTCAGCGGCGAACGGGCGCTGCAGTTCTTCGGCGGCCGCCTGCTGCACGCGAGCCGCAAGGGCGCCGTCCTCGCGCCCGGCACCCCCTACGACGCCGACAAGGTCGCCCACCCCGACCTCCGGCGCTGGCAGCCCACCGACGCCGAACTCACGGTGGCCCAGCGGGCGCTGGCCGCCGTGCCCGACGCGTCGGGACTGCTGTACGCGCGGGTGGACCTGGTCGACGGCGACGACGGGCAGCCCCGGGTGATGGAGCTGGAACTGGTCGAGCCGAACCTCTTCCTGTTCCTGCACCCGGAGTCCCTGCCGCGGGTCACGGAGGCGATCATCGCGGCGGCCGCACCGGAGTAGGCACCCGCCCGGGACCGGGGTCCCGCCCCGGGCGGCGGCCCGGTGGGAACTACGGCGTCCCGCCCGCCACCGTCGCCCGGCAGGCGTCCGCGTAGGCACGGACCAGGGGGCGGGTCTCGTCCTCGCGGCGCCAGGCCAGGGCGTAGCGGCTGGGGCCGATGCCGCGGACCGGGCGGGTGGTGACACCGCTCAGGGTGATCAGCGGGGCGTTGCCCTCGGCGACCAGGCAGACGCCGAGGCCTGCGACGAGGGCCTCGTACGTCTCCTCCACCCCGGCGATCTCCGCTCCGATGCGCGGTGGCCGGCCAGCCCGGGCGTCCAGGGCGAGCCAGTGGTCGCGCAGCGGGCCCGCGCTCCTCGGCAGGGCGAGGAACGGCTCGTCCGCCAGCTCCGCGAACGCGACCTCGGCGCGGGTGGCGAGCGGGTGCGTGTCCGGAAGGGCGACCAGGCGGGGTTCCTCGACGAGCACCGTCCAGGCGTAGCGCTCCTCGTCGGGCAGCGGCAGCCACACGAAGGCGACGTCGGCGCTGCCGGCCGCGAGCCCGGCCGTGGGGTCCTCCCAACTCACCTGGCGCAGCCGGGGAGTGGCCCCGGGATGGGCGGTGGTGAAGCGGGAGCGGATGGCCGGCAGCAGCCCGCCCCGGCCAGGACTGGTGCTCATGCCCACCGTGAGCGTGCTGCGCTGCGCCGCCTTGGCGGCCTCCACCGCGGCCGCGGCCCCCTCCCACGCGGCCAGCATCCGGCGGGCGTGCGGCAGCAACGCCTCGCCCGCGACCGTCAGCGCCACCCCGTGCCGGTCGCGCCGGAAGAGCTGGGCCCCCAGGAGGCGCTCCAGTGCCCGGACCTGCTTGCTGAGCGCGGGCTGGGACACGTACAGCCGCTCGGCCGCGCGCGTGAAGTGCAGCTCCTCGGCGACCGCGACGAAGTAGCGCAGGTCCCGGCCGTGGACGTCCGTCGTCATAGCCGTTGGTTATCACCAGGGGTCTTGGACGGGCAACGCCATCGGGCAGCAGGCTGGTTCGCGCCGAGGACGCGGACGGACGCGTACGGGGAACGGGAGTTGCCGTGGACAGGGTATGGCTGGTGACCGGTGCGAGCAGCGGTTTCGGGCGGGCGATCACCGAGGCGGCGGTGGCCGCCGGTGACGTGGTGATCGGCGCGGCCCGGCGCCCGGAGGCGCTGGCGGAGCTGGTGGCCGCGCATCCCGACCAGGTGGAGCCGCTGGGACTCGACGTCACCGACACGGCCGCGATCGAGGGGGCCGTACGGGACGTGGTGGCGCGGCACGGCCGGATCGACGTACTGGTCAACAACGCGGGCCGCACCCATGTCGGCGCGCTGGAGGAGACCACGGAGGAGGAGCTGCGGGACCTGTTCGACGTGCACGTCTTCGGCCCGGCGGCCCTGGTGCGGGCGGTGCTGCCGCACATGCGGGAGCGGCGCTCCGGCGCGATCGTGCAGATGAGCAGCATGGGCGGCCAGCTGTCCTTCGCGGGCTTCGGGGCCTACAGCGCCACGAAGTTCGCGCTGGAGGGCATGTCCGAGGCGCTCGCGGACGAGGCGCGGGAGTTCGGCGTCAAGGTGCTCGTCGTGGAGCCGGGCGCGTTCCGGACCTCCCTCTTCGAGACGGGCCGGGCCGGGGTCAGCGCGGACAGCGGGGTGTACGCCAAGGTCGGCGAGACCCGCGGGTTCGTGTCCGGCGGCGACGGCACCCAGCCCGGTGACCCCGCCAAGGCGGCGGCCGTCATCCTGGCCGCGCTGGAGGCGGAACGGACCCCGCTGCGGCTGCCGCTCGGCGACGACGCGGTGAGCGCGGTCCTGGCCCATCTCGACCAGGTCCGCGAGGACGTCACCGCGTGGGAGAAGCGGGCCCGGGCGACGGGCTTCGACGCCTGAGCGGGTTCAGGCGCGGACGGCGGTCCGCTGGAGCAGCCCCCAGGTGAACTCGGCGACCACCTCGTGCCGTACGCCGTCCCGGCCGGGAGCGGTGAAGGCGAGCCCCCAGCGGGTGGGGGCGGTGCCCTCCAGCGGCCGCGCCGGGGCGAAGGCGCGGGCGGCCTCGTCCACCGTGCAGGACCACGGGGTCAGGTCGTCCAGGGTGCGCAGCGTCGGGGCCGGCGCGCCCGGCGCCCGCACCAGCCACTCGTTCCACACCGCGCCGTCGGGGGAGACCAGCACCTCGAAGCGCAGCTCGGGCCAGAGCGGCAGGGCCCACCGGCGGGCCTCGCAGTCGACGTCCCCGAGGCGGCGCGCGACGACGTCCTCGGGCGGGCCGAGCACCGAGCGGTAGCGGGCGGCCGCGGACCGGGACCTGGGCGAGCGGACCATCGCCTGCCAGCGCTTGTTCGTCTCCCGCATGTCCGCGATCGACGCGCCGAGGCGGCGCCGGGCGTCCTCGACCAGGTCCGGATTGTGGTCGGCCATGCGGCGCAGCAGCACCAGCTGGAAATCGAGTCCCATGGCACCCATGGTGCCCGGCTGCCTCCGGACCATTGCCCGCGCAACCCGCGATGACTAGCCTGTGTTCGCCATGCCGATCGTCTGTTGAAATTTCGAACACAGGCGCTTAGACCCAAGGGAGGGGGCCGGACGTGGGACGCCTCGTGCCTGCCGTGACCCGGGCTCTCGACATACTGGAGCTGTTCCTCGACGGTGACGGGACGCTCTCCGCCCCGGACATCGTGCGCAGGCTGCAACTGCCGCGCACCACCGTGCACGAACTGGTCACCACGCTCGCCGCACGCTCGTACATCGTGCCCGTGCCGGGACAGCCCGGACGGTACCGGCTCGGCGTACGGCCGTACCAGCTCGGCAGCCGCTACGCCGAGCAGCTCGACCTCGCCGCCGAGGGGCAGCAGGTGGCCCGCTCGGTGGCGGAGACCTGCGACGAGACGGTCCACGTGGCCATCCTCGAAGGCACCGACGTCATCTACATCGCCAAGGTCGACTCCACGCACGCGGTGCGCATGGTCTCGGCCGCGGGCCGCCGCCTCCCCGCCCACTGCACCTCCGTCGGCAAGATGCTGCTGGCCTCGCTGCCCGAGCAGGAGCTGGGCGCGCGGATACCGGACGACGCCGAGCTGACGGCGATGACCCCGAACAGCATCACCGATCCGGCCGCGCTGCGCGAGGCCCTGGCGGAGATCAGGCGGCGGGGCATCGCGGTGGAGAGCCGGGAGTCCAACCCGGACGTCTCCTGTGTGGCGGCCCCGGTGCGCGACCGGGCCGGGAGGGTGGTCGCCGCCCTGTCCATCTCGGTCCCCATGATCCGCTGGAGCGAGGAGCGCCGGGCGGAGCTGGAGCAGCTGGCCGCCAAGGGCGCGGCGGAGCTGTCGGAGCGGCTGGGCCACCGGAGCGCGGCATGACGGCCTACGAGGTGGCCGTGCGCGCGCGGGCGGCGCTCGGCGAGGGTCCGACCTGGGACGCGGCGACGGGCCGCCTGCTCTGGCTGGACGTCCTGGGCATGCGCATCCACACCTACGACCCCGCGACGGGCCGCCGTACGGTCCGCACCACCGAGCAGCACATCGGCGCCGCCAAGCCCCGGGCGGGCGGCGGCCTGGTGCTGAACCTGCGGGACGGCGTCGGCCTGCTCGACCCCGACGGCGCCTTCCGGTGGCTGCACCACGAGCCGGTCGCCGGGCGCCGCGCCAACGACGCGGCCGTGGCCCCCGACGGCTCCCTGTGGGCCGGCACCATGCGCTACGACGAGGCGACGGGCGGCGGCACGCTGTCCCGGCTGACCGGCGACGGAGACGTGCGCACGGTCCTGCCCGACGTCACGGTCAGCAACGGCACCGGCTGGAGCCCCGACGGGGGCCTGATGTACTACGCGGACACGCCGACCCGGCGGGTGGACGTCTTCGACGTCGACGGCGACACCGTCCGCGACCGCCGCACGCTGGTGGAGATCGAGGAGGGCGCGGGCTTCCCGGACGGCCTGACCGTCGACGCCGAGGGCTGTGTGTGGGTGGCGCTGTGGGACGGCGGGACGGTGCGCCGCTACACGCCGTCCGGCGAGCTGGACCGCGTGGTCCCGCTGCCCACCCCGCGCACCACGGCATGCGTGTTCGGCGGCCCCGACCTGACCGACCTGTACATCACGACGGCCCACGTGGGCCTGTCCGCCCCCCACCCGCTGTCCGGCTCCGTACTGGTGGTACCAGGCGCAGGCAGAGGCCTACCCCAGCCCCCCTTCAAGGGCTGAACCCACTGCCGCAGGGGCGCGGGGAAACCGCGCGACCAGCCCCCGCCCACCCGCGCCCCGGAACGCACCGCGGCCCCCACACCGCGGCCCGGCGTCAGCCCCGCCCGGCTAAAGAATCCCCGCCGCCTTCATCTCCTCCACGGTCAACGGCGGAGCCCCGAGCGGGGGCAGCAACGGCCCCACCACGGCCGCCAGCAGCACGCTCGGCGCCAGCAGCGCCTCCGCCCCCCGCTCCAGGGCCGTCACATCGGTGACCCGGCGCGCGATGCGGCCGTTGCCCGTGGCGGTGCGCAGCAGCCGGCCGACGTAGGCGGACAGGAGCCGGTCCCGCAGCGTGGGGCCGTTCTCCGTGGCGCCCGGGTAGAACACGTCCGCCCCGATCGCGAGGTCCCAGGCCGCCCGGACCGTACGGCCCACCGCCCGCTGCACGTGCCGGGACAGACCGGGGGAGCCCAGCCCGTGCCGGCCGGTCACGTCCCGCAGGGCCAGGGCCGACCGGGCGGAGACCGCCATCCCGTGGCCGTACACCGGGTTCAGCGCGCACACCGCGTCACCGAGGACCGTGAAGTTCTCCGGCCAGGCCGGCATCCGCTCGTAGTAGTGGCGGCGGTTCGCGGTGGTGCGGGTCACCGACACCCCCGTGAGCGGCTCCGCCTCCGCCAGCAGCCGGCCGATCAGCGGGTGCCGCAGCCGCTCGGCCGCGTACCGGGTGAACTCCGCCTCCGTGGAGGGCACTTCGTCGTTCCGGCCGCCGAACAGCGTGACCATCCACTTGCCGTCCTCCACCGGCATCAGCACGCCCCCGCGCCCGGTCCCCGCGCCCCGCGGGTCGGGCTCGATGTTGACGACCGGGAACCCGTCCCGGGCCTGCTCCGGCGCCCGGAACAGCCGGCTGGCGTACACCAGGCCCGAGTCGACCTCGCGTCGCTCCGGTGCGGGCAGGCCGAGTTCCGCCAGCCAGTGCGGGGCCCGGGAGCCGCGGCCGGTGGCGTCCACAACCAGGTCGGCGCCCAGCGTCCGCACCACGCCCTCGTGGGTGCGCACCTGGGCCCCGGTCACCGCCGCCGCCGTGCCGGCCAGTCCCACCGCCTCGGCCCGCTCGACCAGTTCGATCTCCCCGTCGGCCAGCACCAGCCGCCGTACCACCGAGTCCAGCAGGTCGCGGCTGGCCGGCAGCATGAACGCCGACTCGGCCCACCGCCGGTACCAGCCGTACGGGGACAGCGCCACCATCTCGGTGGTCATCGCCACCCGGTTCACCCCGGCCGCCCGCAGCCGCCCGATCGCCCCGGGCAGCAACTGCTCCAGCGCCCGCGCGCCGCCGGACCAGAGCTGGTGCACGTGCCGGGCCTGCGGCAGTCCCTTGCGCGGCTCGGGCCCGGCGGGCAGCGCGTCCCGCTCGACGAGCGTCACCCGGGCGCCCGTCGAGGCCAGGGCACGGGCCGCGAGCAGACCGGCGAGGGAGCCGCCGAGCACGACGGCGGCGGGCTTGCGTTCACTCATGGACGGCAACGCTCTCTGCTGGGACGGCCGCGAGCGCGCGGACCGCCTCGATCTCGTCGGGACTGCGCAGGGCCCGGGACACGGCCCCGATCTCCTGGAGCAGGTTCGTGGTGTCCGGCCCGGCGGTGGCCGCGGACGGCTCGGGGCCGCGGCTCTTCGCCTCGACGGCGTCGAGGATGCTCACCGCCGACGCCAGCGCCCGGGCCCGCTCCGGCGGGTGCCCGAGGCCGAGCGCCGCCTCGTACGAGCGCCGGCCGAGACCGGTGTCGATGTGCCGGGCCAGCGGCAGCAGCACGTCCCGGATGAAGGTCTCGCGCCGGGTGAGCCGCAGCTCGGGCGTGGCCCGCAGCACGAACGGCACGCCCTCCCCGCCGGCCGTCCGCATCAGCAGGTACAGCGGCCGCAGTTCGCGGTGGGCGAGCCGGACCCGCCAGCGGTCGTGCAGGTACTGGCCGGCGTGCGGAAGGATGAAGCCGACCGCGATCAGGATGGCCGACAGGGCGGCGACGGGCGGGGCGAGGTCGGTGCTCAGCCAGTCCAGGTTCCGCCCGGTCCAGCGCGTGACGACCGCGGTCAGCTTGGACGCGTCGAAGATCAGGTTCAGCACGTAGCCGGCGCCCAGCAGCTTCAGCCCCCAGCGCAGCCAGGCGTCCAGTCCCTCGGTGCGCACCCAGTTCCAGATCAGCCGCGAGGTGATCAGGCAGGCGACGGCGTGCGCGACGAGGTAGAGCAGGATCTCCTCGCGCATGAAGGGAGTGGTGGCGTAGTACGTGTCCAGGTCCCGCAGCCGCTCGGCCGGCGCGTCGGCGAGCAGGAACAGCACCCACAGCGCGACCACCACCCCGGAGTACACGGAGATCACCCACCGCATGGCGCGGCGGGTGGCGGCCGAGCGGTCGGACAGCCCGTTGCGCCAGGTGATGATCAGCAGCAGGCAGGACCCGCAGAACGCGGTGAGCAGCGAATAGCACCAGGGTGCCGAGATGTTGGGCACGCCGGTGAGCCGGTTGACGGCGGCGATCGTGGACGGGGTGCAGAACACGAACACCCCGCAGGCGAGCATCAGCAGCCCGCCGACCGCGCGCAGCAGCGGGTCCCGCCACAGCCGGACGATGGTGGGCAGCTTGATCAGCAGGGCCGTGGTGAGCACGGCGGTGGGGATCCAGAAGGAGATGTAGAACTCGCCGAGGAGGTCGGGCGGGTCGAGTGCCAGCAGGGTCACCGCGCGGCTCCCCCGCGGCCGCGATAGCCGAGCGAACGCTGGACGGGGTCGAGGGGGGAACCGGGCCTGGTGCCGTCGAGGTAGGGCCGGAACACGGTGGCGAGCCGGTGGCCGAAGTCGTCGGCCTCGGCCTCGTCGGCCTCCCGGGAGCCGTTGCGGGCGGCCACCGTCAGGGCCATGTCCCGCCAGCGGGGTTCGCCGGCGAGCGCGCGGGCGGCCGCGGCGCCGGCCAGGTGGTGGTGCCGGTGCCCGGCGTGCAGGTGCCACAACTCGTGTCCGAGGATGACCAGTTGCTGTACCGACTCGGCCCGCTCCTCCACGATGACCAGGTCGAAGTCCTGGAACTCCACCCACAGTCCGGTGACTTCGATCTCGTCCGGGAAGCGCTCGAAGCGCAGCTCCACCGGCCGTCCGGCGCGCCGGACGCTCATCTCCTCGCACAGGGCCCGGCACAGGTCCCGCAATCCGTGCGGTGGTTGCGGGCGCGCGCGGACGGCGGCGGCGAGGTCGGCCGCGAGGGTGCGCATCGCCGAGCCGGGATGGGAGCGGCGCAGTCGTGCGGTGAGCCGTGCCGCCCGCTCTCGCGCACCCGCGACGCTCATCGATCCCCCTTCTCACCGCCGGTGTGCGGCCCGTCCGAGCGTACGCGCCTGGATGTGTCCGCGTCATGCGATCCGGCGACCGTCGTTCAAGGGCGGACCACCGGGCGGACCACCCGTGAAGCGCCTCAGCGGCCGGGCGAGGGCACCGGTGGCACCGGGATCCCGCCGGCCGCCCGGCCCAGCAGGGTCAGCCCCACCTTGCCCGGCCCGGACTGCGAGGTGAACTCCGACAGGACCGCCAGCGCGAGCGTGTTCTCGCCCCGGGTGCGCAGGATGCCGTTCGGCAGGACGAAGGTGTGCTGCGGGCCCACGTTGTTGATGTACTGGCCCATGTTCCAGCCGTTGAGGAAGATCTGCGCCCGGTAGGCCCGGTACGGGTCGTCCTCCAGGGTCAGCCCGATCGAGGCGTCGATGTCGGCCGGCACGGAGAGCCGGAACGTCGTGCGGTACCAGGTCACGCCCTGGCGCCGCTCGGCCCGCGGGAACGTCACCGCCTCCCAGTCCCGGTCCGGGAAGCCCGGCAGGTGCCAGCCCTCCCGCTCGCCGAACAGACCGCCGTTGTTCAGCGGGCCGCGCACCGGGTCCGGCGCCGCCTCGCCCTGGATCCGCCAGGCCACCTCCGGCGAGGCGCCCGTGAAGCGGGCGGCGGTCAGTCCGCGCGCCACCTTGTGGGTGTCCTGCGACTTGCCGTCCTGGTCGTGCTGCATGCGCCGGACCAGGACCGACAGCACGTGCCTGCCGGGCGAGCGCAGCCGCTCGGCCACCGGGAAGACGGCCGTCGCGTCCCAGCTCCCCTTGCGGATCGTGGTGGTCGCGTCGGGCACGGGCAGCCGGTGGGTGCCCAGCGGCTCCCCGTCCAGCCAGGCCATCAGCAGGCCCTGGGTGCCGGCCGTGTAGGAGAGCGAGACCTCCTCGACGCCCGGGGAGCCGGTGAACGTGCCGCGGTACCAGACGTCCCCGTAGTGGAAGCCGTAGTCGTCGGCGAACAGCACCGGCTGGTCCTTCGGGACCGGGGTGACGCTGTACGACGTCGTCCGGTCGGCCCGGCGCCAGGCGGAGTCGTCGAAGTTCGGGCCGGCCTCCGGGTTCTCCGTCCGCGTCCGCCAGCCGCCCAGCGCGGGCAGCGACACCTCCGGCGCGGCGGGCAGCAGCCCGGTGGTCATCAGGCTCCCGGACAGGGTGACCCGGGTCGGCACCTTCCGCCCGTTCCAGACCAGGCTCGCGATCCCGCGCGGGCCCCACACCTCCAGGCTGGTCTGCCCGGTGACGTCACCCGTCAGGTGGATCTCGGAGCCGCGCACCTCGACGTGGCGCAGCAGCGCCGGGCCGTACACCAGCACGGTGCCCGACGGGGTGTCGTACGGGAAGATCCGCACGGCGGTGGCGTCGTCGGCGAAGAGCAGCAGCAGCGGGGTATCGCTCTCGCCCTTCTCGACCATGACCCGGGTCAGTCCGCCCTGGCCGAGGGGCGCGTTGACGTGCAGCTCGTTGCTGTCGTACGCCCAGGCGCCCTCGGGGTCGAGCCGGGTGACGAGCGGCTCCTGGGGGCATTCCAGGACCAGTTCCGCCATGTCGTCCCGGCGCCCGGTGAACAGGGCGATGTCCGTCCGGCCCGCCGTCACGCACAGCATGGGCTGCGCGGTGGAGTACTTCAGCGTCCGCCTGCCGAGGAGGCGCAGCCCGGTGGTGAGCATCCGGGCGTCGCGCGGCGGCACGGTGATCCGGAGACGCCCCGCGGCCGTGGGCAGGCCGGTGGTCACCGGCGCGGCGCCGTCGTTGCGGGCCACGTAGACATGGCTGCCGGTGTCCGGGTTGGTCAGGTGGTAGACCTTCAGGCCCTCGGCCTCGACGTCCGCCGCCCGGTCCAGCCGGGCGAAGTCGGGCACGCGCTGGAGCAGGTGGCCGAGCTGGTGCATCGGGGCGATCTTGTCGGTGACGTTCCGCCCCTCGTCGATCGCCGCCCCGTAGTCGTACGAGGTGTAGACGACCGGCGCGGGCAGCCATCCCCAGGAGGTCCCGCCGAACGTCATGTACACGTTGTGCAGGGTGATGCCGTTGGCCAGGTTGGTGAGGTAGAAGCGGCGCTCGTAGGCCGCGTCCCGGGTGCGCCGGGACTCGGCGTACCCCTTGCCGTCGAACCAGGCCCCGCCCCACGGGTCGAACCAGCCGCCGCCGAACTCGGGCACGAAGCCGGGCGTGCGCGGCGAGGCGGTGGCCCCGCCGGTCGCCCCGCCGGAACCGTAGTGCCCCCAGTCCGGCGGGTTCTGGGCCGGCGACGGGTATCCGTCGAACCCGTACAGCCAGCCGCCCTTCTCCCCGCCGGTGTCGAAGGACCCCGGCGTCCAGTGGCCGTTGCGGCCCTTGTCGTTGTGGAAGAGGGGGACGTCGATCCCGTCCTCGCGGACCTTCTTGTACAGATGGGACATGTAGTCCCGGCCGGCCGCCTCCGTGACGTGGGCGTCGTACTCGTTCTCGATCTGGTAGAGCAGGACCGTGCCCTTGCCCTGCGTGAACAGGTGGCGGCGGGCGATCCGGTTCACCTGGGTCAGCCACTCGTCTACGTGCGCGAGGTAGTCCGGGTCGGCGGTGCGGGCCGTCCCCTTCGCCGCCGTCAGCCAGCCCGGGAAGCCGCCGCCGTCCACCTCGGCGTTGATGTACGGGCCCGGCCGCAGGATGACGTACAGGCCGGTCTCGGTGGCCATGCGCAGGAACAGGTCGAGGTCGCGCACGCCGGTGAAGTCGTAGCGGCCGGGCGCGGGGGAGTGGTAGTTCCAGGCCACGTAGATGCTCACGGCGTTGTAGCCGTGCGCCCGCATCTTCTGCAGCACGTCCCTCCACAGGGCCGGGCTCGGCAGCCGGAAGGGGTGCATCTCACCGGACCACACGACCAGCCGCCGGCCGTCCACCAGCAGCGAGTAGTGGTCGTAACCGACCGTGTGCCGCTCCCCGTCGGCGCCGGGCGGGGCGGGCGCCGGACCCGTCGGCACGCTGCGCGCCGCGTACGCCGAGGGCGCCCCGGGGCCGCCGCTGCCGCCCAGGGCGAAACCGAGCGCGGCAGAGCCGGCCAGGGCACTGAAAGTACGTCTGCTGAGCGCCAAGGTGGATCCTCCCGGGCGATCTTACGGGGGCGCGGTCCGGCCATTCTCCACGCGAACACGCCTCACAATGGACCCATGAGGATCTCGGCGCGGGCGGACTACGCGGTGCGGGCGGTGCTGGAGCTGGCTGTACGGGAGGGTAACGGCCCGGTGAAGGCAGAGGAAATCGCTGCCGTCCAGGACATTCCGCACAAGTTCCTGGAAGGCATCCTCGGCGACCTCCGGCGCGCCGGGATCGTCGACAGCCGGCGCGGCGGGGGTGGCGGCTACCGCCTGGCCCGGCCCGCCGACGCCATCACCGTGGCCGACGTCATCCGCGGGGTGGACGGCCCGATCGTCTCGGTCCGCGGCGAACGCCCCACGGGTCTCACCTACACCGGCACCGCCCGCCCCCTGCTGCCCCTGTGGATCGCCCTGCGCGCCAACGTCCGCCATGTCCTGGAGGGCGTCTCGCTGGCCGATCTGGCGGCGGACGCCCTCCCGGGCCCGGTGCAGGCACTGGCGGCGGAGCCGGGGGCGTGGGAGAACCCGTGAGCCGGTGCGGGCAAGTGAAAACCCCGGTGTGAATGGCCGGAGTTCACCCTGCCGGGCTAGGGCGGGGGTTTCTACGATGCCCATCGCCTCCCCATCCTTCACAGGTTCCACACAGTTTCTTCAAGGTTGAACGGATGGGTCGGAGGTCTCACCCCCCACTCGACAACCGGGAGAAACGATGGCTGGTGGACTCTTCCTGAGCGGCGCCGTAGCCGCTCTGCTCACCACCGCGCTACCCGCTCAGACCTCTTCCCCCGTCTTCGACGACCCGCCGCCGGACAAGATCGTCATCGACGTGGCCACGGTGAACGGCTCGGGCTGCCCCGCGGGCACGGCGGCCGTCGCCGTCTCCCCGGACAACACCGCCTTCACGGTGACCTACAGCAACTACCTCGCCCAGGCGGGCGGCAACTCCGACCCCACCGCCTTCCGCAAGAACTGCCAGCTCAACCTGGTGGTGCACGTCCCGCAGGGGTTCACCTACGCGGTCGCCAGCGCCGACTACCGGGGCTTCCTCTCGCTGCAGCCGGGCGCGACGGCCACCCAGAAGGCCTCGTACTACTTCCAGGGCTCCTCGAACACCGCGGCCAAGACCCACCCCTTCGCCGGCTCCTACAACGACGACTGGCAGGCGACCGACAGCACCGACTGGGCCCAGCTCGTCTGGGCTCCCTGCGGCGTCCTGCGCAACTTCAACATCAACACCGAACTGCGGGTGAACGCGGGCAGCGCGAACCCCGGCAAGGTCAGCTTCATGACGATGGACTCGACCGACGGGGACATCAGCACGGTCTACCACCTGGCGTGGAAGGAGTGCCCGAAGAGCTAGCCGGTCCCTACGCGTGGCCGCGTCACCCGGCCGCCGCCCAGGTCCCGCCGCCCCGGAGCCGTCCGGGGCGGCGGGACCTGTGGGGTACCGGGCGGCCGGAGCGGCCAGGCGCGGCCGCGGGCGGTTCAGCCCGTCTGGCCCATGCCGGCCGCGTTCGGCCAGCTCTGCGCGTTGGGCCAGCCGGTGGCCGGGGCCGGGGAGAGGCCGGTGGCGGGGGCCGGTGCGGGGGGTGCGGTCATCCCGCGGACCTGGGCCGCGGTGAGGCCGCCGCGGGCCGGGACACCGGGCGGGGTCGGACCGGCCACCGCCGCGGGCGCCGGCACGGGCACGGGCGCCGGGGCGGGCACGGGTGCGGGAGCCGCCGGGAGCGGAGCGGGGGCCATCGCAGCCGGGGCCATCGGGACGGGGGCGGGGGCCATCGGGACGGGCGCGGGGGCGGGTGCGGGGGCCGCTGCCGCCGGCGGGAAGGGCGCCGGTACCGGGGCGGCGGGGGCCGGTGCGGGGGCGGCGGGGGCCGGTGCGGGGGCCATCGGCTGCTGCACCGGGAACGCCTGGGCTGCCGCCGGCATCGGCATCCCGCCGCCGGTCGGTGCGGCGGCGGCGGGGAGCGGCATGCCGGTGCCGACGGCCGGGGCGGTGGCGAGCCCCGGGGTGGGGGCGGCCGCGGCGGCCTGGGCGGCCAGCCGCATGCCGGACCCGTTGGTCTCGCTCACCAGCCGGTCCACTGCCGCCGTACCCGAGCTGTAGCTGGTCCCGTTGCCCAGCTCGGGTACGGCGGCTCCCCTCCTGGACCCGTAGAGCACCTGCTCCAGGCCGGACACCAGGCGACGCACGTCGACCTGGGGGCGCACCACGAGTCTCAGGAAGCGGCTGGAGGAACCGATCTTGTTACCGCACTCGCGGACCAGGATCCGGTGCTCGGTGAGCATCCGGTCCCGGACCACCGTGCCCTCGGCGCCGACGGGAAGGCGCACGAAGAGGAAGTTGCCCTGGGAGGGGTAGACGGTGAGGCCGGGCAGCGCGGAGAGCTGGCTCGCCATGTCCAGGCGGTCGCGGCGCACCTGCTGCAGGCTCTGCGCGTACTCCGCGCCGTGCTCGCGCAGCATGAACACGACGTGCTCGGCGAAGGAGTTGAGGTTCCACTTCGGCAGCATCGAGCGGATCTTGCCCGCGAGCGCCGGGTTGGCGACCAGGTACCCGAAACGTATGCCGTGCAGGCCGAAGTTCTTGCCCAGGCTGCGCAGCACCACGACGTTGGGCCGCAGCATCGCCTCCTGGACGACGCTCGGCTCCGCCTCCGCGTCGGCGAACTCCAGGAAGGACTCGTCGACCACCACCAGGTCCAGATCGGCCATCGCGTCCATGAACTGCACCACGGACTGCTTGCGCAGGTAGCCGCCGTCGGGGTTGTTCGGGTTGCAGATCACCGCCACCCGGGTGCCCCGGGCCCGGAGGAACTCGGCGTACTGGGCGAGGTCGAGCGCGAAGCCGTTCGCCTCCTGGAGCGGGAACATGTCGACCCGCTTGCCGGTCTCCATCGGCTGGTCGGTCCAGCGGCCGAAGGTGGGGACGGGGACGGCCAGGGACTCACGGACCAGGAGGTGGTCGATCCAGGTGATCAGCTCCGTCGAGCCGTTGCCCATCGCCACGCACTGCGGGGGGAGCTGGAGCAGGCTGCACAGCTCGGCCGTGATGGTGTCGGCGCTGCTCGGGTAATAGGTGATGATCTCGCGCAACCGGTTCCCCATCTCCTCGAACATGGCCGGGGTGGGGAAGTAGGGGTTGCACGGAATACAGAAGTCGACCGGACCCGTCCCGTCGCTCTCCCGCGCCAGCGCCGCCATCGAAGGGCTGTGCGCGGCGGTGTTGCGGAACAACGAGGTGACGTTGTCAGGCAAGAGGACCTCCGTCGAAGGGTGGCCCGTGCGGGGGAGCACGGGCCACCCATGGATACGGAGGGGACCGCGGTGGCGTTCAACTCACCGGCGGTGTGAGCCGGTTCACGTGCCGAACGTGTGGACCGTGGTCGTCCGGTACGTCTGCCCCGGCCGCAGCACGGTCGACGGGAAGTTCGCGTGGTTCGGCGAGTCCGGGAAGTGCTGCGTCTCCAGACACAGGGCGTCGCCCTGGCGGTAGGTGCGGCCGCCGGTGCCGGTCAGGGTGCCGTCGAGGAAGTTGCCGGAGTAGAACTGCAGGCCCGGCTGGTCGGTGGCGATCCTCAGGGTGCGCCCGGAGCGCGGGTCGCGCAGGGTGGCCACGTGCTCGGGCCCCGCCGTGATGCCCTTGTCCAGCGCCCAGTTGTGGTCGTAGCCCTTGGCCTGCACCTGCTGGACGTGGCCGGCCCGGATGTCCCGGCCGATCGGCTTGGCGCGGCGGAAGTCGAACGGGGTGCCGCCGACCCGGGCCAGTTCGCCGGTGGGGATCAGACCCGCGTCGGTGGGGGTGTAGCGGGAGGCGGCGATCGTGAGTTCGTGGTCCTCGATCGTGCCGCTGCCCTCGCCGGCCAGGTTCCAGTAGACGTGGCTGGTGAGGTTGACGACGGTCGCCCGGTCGGTGGTGGCCTCGTAGCCGATGCGCCAGGCGCCGTGCCGGTCGAGGGTGTACGTCACCTTCGACCGCAGGGTGCCCGGGTAGCCCATCTCCCCGTCGACGCTGGTGTAGTACAGGCGCAGGCCGACGTCGGAGCCCCTGGTGAACGGCTCGACGTCCCACACGTGCTTGTCGAAGCCCTTGGCGCCCCCGTGCAGGCTGTTCTCGCCGTCGTTGACGGAGAGCTGGTAGGCGGTGCCGTCGAGGGTGAACCGGCCCTTGCCGATGCGGTTGCCGTAGCGCCCGATCAGGGCGCCGAAGTACGGGCTCTTCGCCACGTAGTCGTCGAGGTCGGCGAAGCCCGCGACGACGTTGGCGTGGTGCCCGTGCCGGTCGGGGACCTCAAGGCTCTGCACGATGCCGCCGTACGACAGCACCTTGAGCCGGGTGCCGCCGTTCGCCAGCGACCAGCGGTACACCTTGGTGCCGTCGGCGAGCCTGCCGAAGAGGTGCTTCACCGGCTTCCCGCCCGGGACGGCGGCCTGGGCGGTGCCCGAGCCGAGGGTGGTGGCGGCCAGGCCCGCCGCCGCTGCTCCCGCGATGACCGTACGTCTGTTCAGTTCCACTTGCGGCTCCCGTAAAGGAAGGGGCCCCAACCGGCTGTCCGGCGGGGCCCGATCTGACTCACGAACCGGACTTGCGCTTGTTCCACACGTCGAACCCGACCGCCACCAGCAGGGCCAGGCCCTTGATGACCTGTTGCCAGTCGGTGCCGACGCTGAGGAGGTTCATGCCGTTGTTCAGCACGCCGAGGACCAGACCGCCGATGATGGCGCCGAGGACGGTGCCGACACCGCCGCTCATGGACGCGCCGCCGATGAACGACGAGGCGATGGCCTCGAGTTCGAAGTTGACGCCCGCCTTCGGCGAGGCCGCGTTCAGGCGGGCGGCGACCACCAGACCCGCCAGGGCCGCGAGCACGCCCATGTTCAGGAAGACCAGGAAGGTGACCTTCTTGTCCTTCACGCCGGACAGCTTGGCCGCCGGCAGGTTGCCGCCGATCGCGTAGATGTGGCGGCCGAACACCGCGTTGCGCATCACGTAGCCGTAGCCGACGACCAGCGCGCCGAGGATGATCAGCACGATCGGGGCGCCCTTGTAGCTGGCCAGCAGCAGGGTGAGCATGAGGATCGCGGCGACCAGGGCGGTCAGCTTGAGCAGGAACAGCCGGGTGGGCAGGACGTCCAGCGCGAACTCCTGCTGGCGGCGCCGGCCTTGGACCTCCTGCCACACCACGGCCGCGATCAGCACCAGGCCGAGCAGCAGGGTGAGGTTGTGGTAGTTGGTGTGCGGGCCGACCTCGGGCAGGAAGCCGTTGCCGAGCTTCTGCAGCCCGTCGGGGAAGGGGCCGAGGGTCTGCCCCTTGAGCAGGATCTCGGTCAGACCGCGGAAGAGCAGCATCCCGGCCAGGGTGACGATGAACGACGGTATGCCGAGATAGGCGATCAGATAGCCCTGCACCGAGCCGGCCACCGCGCCCACCAGCAGGCACAGCACCAGCGCGACCGGCCAGGACAGCCCGTGCTGCACGGTCAGCACGGCGGCGAACGCGCCGACGAACGCGGTGAGCGAGCCGACCGAGAGGTCGATGTGCCCGGCGATGATCACCAGCATCATGCCGATCGCGAGGATCAGGATGTAGCTGTTCTGCAGCACCAGGTTGGAGGCGTTGCGCGGCAGCAGCAGGTCCCCGTCGGTCCAGATCGCGAACAGCACCACGATCAGGCCGAGCGCGATCAGCATGCCGTACTGGCGCATGTTGCGGCGCAGGCCGTCCAGCATCAGCCGGAGCAGGCCCCCCTCGGCGGCCGGTCCGCTCCTGCCCGGCGGCGCGGGGGCCGGGCTCTTGGCGGTGACATCCGTGCTCATCGGGATACCTCTTTGTCCTTCGTCATATGGCGCATCAGCACTTCCTGCGTGGCCTCGGACCGCGGCACCTCACCGGTCAGCCGCCCGGCGGCCATCGTGTAGATGCGGTCGCACATGCCGAGCAGTTCGGGCAGCTCGGAGGAGATGAAGACGACCGCCTTGCCCTGGGCGGCGAGCTGGTCGATGACCGTGTAGATCTCGTACTTGGCGCCCACGTCGATGCCCCGCGTGGGCTCGTCGAGGATCAGCACCTCCGGACCCGCGAAGATCCACTTGCTGAGGACGACCTTCTGCTGGTTGCCGCCCGACAACTTGCCCACCGGTTCGAAGACGGTCGGCGCCTTGATGTTCATGGAGGTGCGGAAGCCCTCGGCGACCTGCCGCTCCTCGTGCTCGTCGACCACGCCCCGGCGGGCGACCTTGCCCAGTGCGGTCAGCGAGATGTTGCGGTTGATGGTGTCGATGAGGTTGAGGCCGTAGTGCTTGCGGTCCTCGGTCACGTAGGCGATGCCGTGCCGCACCGCCTCCGGGACGGTCTTCGTCCGGATCTCCATGCCGTCCTTCAGGACCGTCCCGGCCGCGTACCGGCCGTAGGTGCGCCCGAAGACGCTCATCGCCAGTTCGGTGCGGCCCGCGCCCATCAGGCCCGCGATGCCCACGATCTCCCCGCGGCGCACGCTCAGGGACACGTCGTCCACGACCTTGCGCTGCTGGTCGATCGGGTGGAAGACGGTCCAGCCCCGGATCTCCAGGGCGGGCGCCGCGCCCTCCTCGGGTTCGTGCGGGGTGCGCTCGGGGAAGCGGTGGTCGAGGTCACGGCCGACCATGCCGGCGATGATCCGCTCCTCCGTCGTCTCCGCGGCCTTCACGTCGAGGGTCTCGATCGACCGGCCGTCACGGATGATCGTCACCGAGTCGGCGACCCGGCGGATCTCGTTGAGCTTGTGGGAGATGATGATCGAGGTGATGCCCTGGTTCTTCAGCTCCAGGATGAGGTCGAGGAGCTTGCCGCTGTCCTCGTCGTTGAGGGCCGCCGTCGGCTCGTCCAGGATCAGCAGCTTCACCGACTTCGACAGCGCCTTGGCGATCTCCACGAGCTGCTGCTTGCCCACGCCGATGTCGGCGACGCGGGTCTCCGGGTGCTCGTCGAGACCGACCCGGCGCAGCAGTTCGGTGCCGTGCCTGAGGGTCTCGTTCCAGTTGATGAGCCCGCGCCTGGCGTGCTCGTTGCCGAGGAAGAGGTTCTCCGCGATGGAGAGGTACGGCACCAGCGCCAGCTCCTGGTGGATGATCACGATGCCGTGCTGCTCGCTGGCCCGGATGTCCTTGAACCCGCAGACCTCCCCCTCGAAGAGGATGTCGCCCTCGTAACTGCCGTACGGGTGGACGCCGGAGAGCACCTTCATCAGGGTGGACTTGCCGGCGCCGTTCTCCCCGCAGATGGCGTGGACCTCGCCCTGCCGGACGGTCAGGGTGACGTCCGACAGCGCCTTGACGCCGGGAAAGGTCTTGACGATCGAGCGCATTTCCAGGACGGGTCCCGCCATGGTCGTGCCTTCCAATCAGTAGGAAACGGGGCGGGTCACTTGAGTTCGGACTCGGTGTAGTAGCCGCCGTCGACCAGCACCTGCCGGTAGTTGCTCTTGTCGACGCTCACCGGCTGCAGCAGGTAGGCGGGGACGACCTTGGAGCCGTTGTTGTAGGTCTTGACGTCGTTGACCTGCGGCTTCTTGCCCTTGAGTGCGTCGTCGACCATGGTGGCGGCGACCTTGGCGAGCTGGCGGGTGTCCTTGTAGACGGTCTGCGTCTGCTCACCGGCGATGATCGACTTCACCGAGGCCAGCTCGGCGTCCTGGCCGGTGACGACCGGCAGCGCCTTGCTGCCGGAGCCGTAGCCGTCCGACTTCAACGCGGACAGGATGCCGATCGAGATGCCGTCGTAGGGGGAGAGCACCGCGTCCACCCGGCCGCTCTTGTAGGCGGAGGTGAGGACGTCCTCCATGCGGTGCTGGGCGGTGGTGCCGTCCCAGCGCAGGGTGGTGACCTTGTTGAGCGCGGTCTGACCGGACTTCACCACGAGCTGCTTCTTGTCGATGTACGGCTGCAGCACGCTCATCGCGCCGCCGAAGAAGTACTTGGTGTTGTTGTCGTCGTTCGAGCCGGCGAACAGCTCGATGTTGAACGGGCCCTTCTTGCCGCTGTCCAGACCGAGCTGATGCACGATGTAGGTGCCCTGGAGCTTGCCGACCTTCTCGTTGTCGAACGAGGCGTAGTAGTCGACGTTCTTGGTGCCGAGGATCAGCCGGTCGTAGGCGATGACCGGGATGTTCGCGTCGGCGGCCTCCTGGAGCACGTTGCCCAGGGACTTGTTGTCGATCGCCGCGACGATCAGTCCCTTCACGCCCTGCGTGATGAGGTTCTCGATCTGCGAGACCTGGGTGTCCGGGTCGTCCTCGCCGTAGACCAGCTTGGTCTTGTAGCCCTTGGACTCCAGGTTCTTGACGACGTTCTTGCCGTCAGCGATCCAGCGCTCGGAGGACTTGGTCGGCATCGCGATGCCGATGGTGGCGCCCTTGGTGTCGCCTCCCTTGTCCTTGCTGCCGCCCGAGCTGTCCTGGCCGCAGGCGGTCAGGGTGAGGGCGAGCGAGGCGGCTCCGGCTATGGCGGCGAGTGCGGCTCTGCGGTTGCGCATGGGTGATCCGTCCTTGGTGGTCTCGTCGTCGAGAGTCAGGGGAGTTGCGGGGCTTGAGGAGGGCTGGGCGGGGAGGGCTAGGCCAGGGGGAAGCGGTGGAGGGAACCGGGCAGCCGGCTGCCGAGCGGCGCCATGTCGCCGCCCGCGCCGTGCCGGGCGAGCAGGTCGAGGGCGAGGCGGCCGCGCCGCACCCGCTCCCGGGCGGTGTCCAGGGTCACGTCCCGCAGGTGGGTGCCCCACGGGTAGATGCCGGGAGCCTTGGACAGACCGAACTTCAGGTAGAGCGGTGCGCCGCGTCTGATCAGCTCGGCGACCTCGTACATCCGCACGTAGCCGCCGAGGTCGTCGGGGGCCTCGATGTACATGTCCATGGGGGCGCCGGACACCCGGCGGATCTCGGTGAGGTGGTCCAGCGTCAGATCGCTGGGCACGTTGACGGAGTCGGCGCCGAGCCGCTCGAAGACGGCGTACGCGGCCGGGTTGACCGGCCCGATCAGCGCCGAGACCTTCAGGGTGGTGTCGGCCGGGATGATCCCCGTCTCCCGCGCCCGGTGCAGGGTCCACAGCACGCCCTCGTCGGCGACCAGCAGGCACTTGACGCCCAGTTCGGTGGCCCGGACGGCGTCCTCGACGCAGCCGGCGACGGCGTCGTGGCCACGGGCGCGCAGCCCGGCCCCTCGCGAGTCGGAGCGCACCGAGCCGCCGATGTCCCACGTGCCGCGCGGGCCGGTGAAGAGGCACAGCTCGATGTCGCGCTCGGCGGTCGCCTCGACCATCTCGGTGATCTCGGCGTCGGTGAGCATCCACACCCCGCTGCCCTGGCTGATCCGGTGGATCGGCACGTCGAGGCGGGAGGACTCCTTGAGCACGACAGCCAGCGCCTCGGGACCCTCGCACGAGGGGATCTCGGTGCGCCAGCGGCCGCCGCCCGGGAAGTTGTGGGCGGAGGCGTCGGCGGGGTCGAGGGCGGGCGCGTCCAGGCCGAGTGCGGCGAGCACTCGCTCGCCGGGCCTGCGGGCTGCCGGGGCGGAAGCGTCGGTCACAAGCTGTCCTTCGTGTTCGGTATTTCGGACAAGGTTCGCGGCTCAGGGCGGAGCGGGGCCTCGGTGGTGTGGTGGAGCGAGGCCGGCCCCGGTGGTACGCCGGTCGGGGCGCCGTCAGGTCACGCCCCGGCCGGCGTACGGTCAGGGGCGGAGCAGCACCTTGCCCACCTTCGGATCCCCGGCCCCCACCAACTCGATGGCCTGCGGGAACTCGGTCAGCGGCAGCTCGTGCGTGACCAGCGGCAATGGGTCGAGCAGTCCGGCGCCGAACACCCGCACGGCGTGCGCCCAGGCGTCCGGCGGTGCCCCGAAGACGGTGTGCACCTCCAGCTGCCTGACCACCAGGTCGGTCGGGTCGAGCCCGTCCGCGCCCGGCGCCGGGATGCCGGTCAGCACCAGCCGTCCGCCGCGCCGGAGCAGTGCGGCGGCGGTGCGGGCCGCGGACGCCGACCCGGCGGTCTCGATCACCACGTCGAAGTCGTCGGGCAGGTCCTGGTCGCGGAGCCGGAAGCCGGTGGCCCCGAACCGCCGGGACAGCGCCTCCCGGTCGTCGCGCGTGCCCACCACGAGCAGCTCCGCCGGGGAGACGGCCCGCAGGAACTGCACGGCGAACATCCCGAGGGTGCCCGTGCCGACCACCGCGACCCGTTCGCCGGGCCGGGCGGCCGCCTTGAGCGCGGCGGCCGCGACGCAGGCGGCCGGTTCCAGCAGGGCGGCGGCGGTGAGGTCGGCGTCGTCCGGGAGCGGGTGCAGCAGCCGGGCGGGCAGGGTGAGCGTGGCGGCCATGGCACCCGGCTGGGTGAACCCGGTCTCCTCGTACCCGGCCGAGCACAGCGTGGTCTCGCCCGCGTGACAGCGGTCGCACACCTGGCAGTTGCGGAAGCCCTCGCCCACCACCTTGCGCCCGACGAGCGAGGCGGGCACCCCGGCGCCCACGGCCCGCACCGTCCCCGACCACTCGTGGCCGGGCGTGAGCGGGTAACGGACGTACCCCTCGGGCCGGTTGCCCTGGTACACCTCGCGGTCGCTGCCGCAGATGCCGACCGCGTGCACGGCGACCAGCGCCTCGCCCGGCGCGGGTTCCCGCGGCGTGTGGTCCTCCACCCGGTGGACGCCGGGCCCCTCGATCAGGACCTGGGCCGTCCGGCCGGTCACTGCGTGCCCTTCGGCTTGCGCTGCTCCCAGCCCTCGGCCCACAGGTCGAACCGGGCCTGCTGCTGCGGGAACTCTGCGGCCGCGTCGGTGTCCAGCTCGACGCCGAGGCCGGGCCGGTCGCTGAGGTGGAAGTAGCCGTCGACGACCTCGGGGGCGCCCTTGACGACCTTCTTGATCTCCGCGTCCGCGAAGTCGTTGAAGTGCTCCAGGATCTTGAAGTTCGGGGAGGTGAAGCCGACCTGGAGGCTCGCCGCCGTCAGCACCGGACCGCCCACGTTGTGCGGGGCGACCAGCATGTAGTGGGTCTCGGCGGTGGCCGCGAGCTTGCGCGTCTCCCAGATGCCGCCGATGTGGCCGACGTCCGGCTGGATGATGTCCACGGCCTGGCTCTCGAACAGCTCGCGGAACTCGATGCGGTCGTGGATGCGCTCACCGGTGGCGACCGGGATGTCCACCTTGGCGGCGACCTTCTCCAGTGCCTTGAGGTTCTCCGGCGGGCACGGCTCCTCCAGCCAGGCCGGCGCGAAGGGTGCCATCTCCCTGGCCAGCCGCACGGCGGTGGCGGGGGAGAAGCGGCCGTGCATCTCCAGCATCAGCTCGGCGTCAGGACCGATGGCGTCGCGCACCGCCTCGATGAGGGAGACGGCGTACAGGGTCTGCTCGTGGTCCAGCTCGAAGTGCCCGGTGCCGAACGGGTCGATCTTCAGGGCCTGGTAACCGCGCTCCACGACGCCCTGCGCGGCCTTGTGGTACGCCTCCGGCGTCCGCTCGGTCGTGTACCACCCGTTGGCGTACGCCTTCACCCGGTCGGTGACCTTGCCGCCCAGCAACTGCCACACCGGGACGCCGAGCGCCTTGCCCTTGATGTCCCAGCACGCCATCTCGACGACCGCGATGCCCGACATGACGATCTCGCCCGCGCGCCCGTAGTCGCCGTACTTCATCCGGCGCACGAGGTCCTCGACGGCGAACGGGTCCGAGCCGAGAATGTGGTTGGCCTCGGCCTCGCGCAGGTAGCCGAGCAGCGCGTCGGTGTGACCGAGCATCCGGGTCTCGCCGACTCCGGTGATCCCCTCGTCGGTGTGCACCTGGACGTAGGTCAGGTTGCGCCACGGCGTCCCGACCACGTGTGTGCTGATTCCGGTGATGCGCACGGCAGTTGCCCCTCGTTGTTCGAGATTTCGTCACACGTTCGAAATGCTGGCGTGACAGTAAGGACGGCGCGGCGGGGGTGTCAATGGGGCGAACAGGTAACAGTTTCGACAAGCATTTCGAGAACCTTTTCGGTCCCGCACCAAACCTTCACAGAGGTCCCTAGGAACGTGACCGGCGGGGAATCTAGTCTTCCGGCGTCATGGACTTCTGCCACCCGTGCCAACGGCACCTCAACGGCGCCCTTGCCTGTCCGGGGTGCGGCGCGCCAGCGCAGTCCGTTCCCGCACACGCGGCCGCTCCTGCCGCACCCACGTACGCGGGCGCGGTCGCCGCGCCGTACGGGCAGCAGACCTTCCCGGAGACACCCGCCCGGCCGTACGACGACCGGGGCGGCCCGTACGACGGCGACCGCTACGAGGACCATGACGGTCATGCCCTTCACGAGGACCACGACGGTCATGACGGCCACGAGGGCCATGACGGGCATGACCCCGGCGAGGACGCGGACGAGCCCCGGGGCCGTTCCGCCCGGCGCGACCGCAAGGCGGCCGCGCACCGGCGCAGGCGGCGCCGCCTCCTGCTGGTGGCCGCCGGGTTCGTGCTGGCGGCCGGCGGTCTGAGCCTTGCCGAACTCGGCACGGACGCCCCCTTCTCGCCCTTCTCGGGTGACAGCCCGGCGGTGACCCGGGACGCCACGGTGGACGGCGGTGCCTCCGCGTCCCCGGACCGGACGGCGGCCCCCCTCGACGTCCCGTCGGGCGCACCCGGCGAGCCGGGTGCCTCCGCCTCCGCGGACGCGTCGGCCTCCGCCTCCGCCTCCGAGTCCCCGAAGGACAAGGCGTCCAAGTCTCCGTCCGCCACCGGTGAGGCGGCCCGGCCGGCCACCACGGGCGGGGGCCCGACGGCCTCGGCACCGGCCGGTCCCGCGCCCTCCCACCCGGCGTCCACCCCGACCTCCGCCCCGACGACCTCCCAGCCGACGCCGCAGCCGTCGCCGACCAGGACGTGCAACCGGTTCCTGTGGTGGTGCACGTAGGCGGACGGCCCCGCCCTCGGCCATCCGGGGTACCGGTGACACCGGCCGGCCCGCGGACCGGTTGAGACGGACGGGTACGTCTCGTCGTACACGAACCCGGGAACGCCCGACGCCGCACCGGGCGTCGCGCACCGAGGAGCAGCGGGCAGCGGCTCAGTCGAGGAGAGCGGATGACTCAGGGGACCACCGTGCACGGCACGGTCGCCGAGGGCTTCGAAGCGGTGCGTGAGGAGTTCGCCGCCTTCGTCAGCGAGGAACGGGAGGACTACGAGGGGCAGCTGTGCGTCCATGTGCACGGCCGGCGGGTCGTCGACCTGTGGGCGGGCGAGGGCGCCGACGGGGACTCGCTGTACGGGGTCCTCTCCTCCACCAGCGGCGCCGCCCACCTCGTCACGGCCCTGCTGGTGCAGGACGGCACGCTGGAGCTGGACCGCAAGGTCACCTACTACTGGCCCGAGTTCGGCGCCGAGGGCAAGGGCGCGCTGACCCTGCGCGACCTGCTCGCGCACCGCGCCGGGCTGGTCGGCACCGACACCGGCTTCAGCGCGGCGGAGCTGGCCGACGACCGGGCGCTGGCCGAGCGCCTCGCCGACCAGCGGCCGTTCTGGCGGCCGGGCACGGCCTTCGGCCACCACGCCCTGGTGATCGGCGCGCTCACCGGTGAGGTGGTCCGGCGCGCGACGGGCCGGACCATCCAGGGGCTCTTCGAGGAGCGGGTCCGCGCTCCCTACGCCCTGGACTTCTTCCTGGGTCTGCCGGCCTCCCGCGAGCCCCGCTTCCGTACCGTCCAGCCGATGCTGCCGACCCCGGCGCAGCAGGCGGTGCTCGACGCCCTGCCGAGCGGCCCGCACGCGCTCGCCGGGATCGCCTTCAACCGGCACGCCCCCGAGCCGACCGACCTGGTGGCCCTGCCGAACGAGCGCCTCGTGCGCGCCAAGGGCCCGGCCTCGGTGGGCGGCGTCGCCTCGGCGCGCGGTCTGGCGGGCATGTACGCGGCCGTCGTCAGCGAGGTCGACGGCAAGGCGCCGCTGCTGAAGGAGGACACGGTCGCGGAGTTCGGCCAGCTGCACTCCGTCGGCCATGACCTCGTGGCGCGCGCCCACAAGGCGTTCGGCCTCGGCTTCCAGGCCACGTCCGACACCTGGTACCCGTGGCTCGGGGCGGGCTCCATCGGCCACAGCGGCGCCGGCGGCTCCCAGGCCTTCGCCGACCCGCGCGGCGGCCTGGCCTACGGCTACACGCGGCGCCGCTTCGCGTTCCCGGGCGGCGCGGCACCGGAGAACGAGCGGCTGGTGCGAGCGGTGCACCGGGCGGCGCTGGCCCGCTGAGAACGGCACGGCGGCCGCACCCCACGTCCAGGGGTGCGGCCGCCGCCGTGCGCAACGATCACTCGCCGGCGAGGGTCACGGTGATGTTCCCGCGGGTCGCCTTCGAGTAGGGGCACACCTGGTGGGCCTTCTCGACCAGGTCGCGCGCGGCGGCCTGCTCGACGTTCGGGATGTGCGCGGAGATCTCCACGATGATCCCGAAGCCGTCCTCGTTCTTGCCGATCCCGACCTTCGCGGTGACGGTCGAGCCGGAGACGTCGGCGCCCTCCTGCCGGGCGACCACGCCGAGCGCGCCCTGGAAGCAGGCGCTGTAGCCGGCCGCGAACAGCTGCTCGGGGTTGGTGCCGGCGCCGTTGCCGCCCATCTCCTTGGGCGGGTTCACGACGACGTCGAGCCTGCCGTCGTCGGTGGCGACCCGGCCGTCGCGGCCGTTCTCCGCGGTGGCGACCGCCGTGTACAGGACGTCGGACTGCTGAATGGGCATGCGGTGTCTTCCTCCTCGGTCCGCCGTGACTCGCGCCCACGATCGACGGCGGATTCGGAAAGAAGTTACCGCATCACGGAAAGCCCGGGCCAGGGGTCAGAGCTTGACGATCATCTTCCCGGTGTTGTCGCCGCGCAGGACGCCGAGGAACGCCTCCACATTGTTCTCGATGCCCTCGACGACCGTCTCGCGGTACTTCAGCGCGCCCGAGGCGACCCAGGGGCCGACCTCCTGGACGAACTGCGGCTGGAGGTCGTAGTGGTCGCCGACCAGGAAGCCCTCGATGCGGCCGCGGGTCTGGATCAGCCGGGCGAGGTTGCGCGGGCCGGGAGCCGGCTCGGTGTTGTTGTAGACGGAGATCATGCCGCAGACCGCGATCCGGCCGCCCTGGTTCAGCGAGCCGATGGCCGCCTCCAGGTGGTCACCGCCGACGTTGTCGAAGTAGACGTCGATGCCGTCGGGCGCCGCCTCGCGCAGCTGCTCGGCCACCGGGCCGTTCTTGTAGTTGAAGGCGGCGTCGAAGCCGTACTCCTCCACCAGCAGCCTGACCTTCTCGTCGGAGCCGGCCGAGCCGATGACCCGGGAGGCGCCCTTCAGCTTGGCGATCTGCCCTACCTGGCTGCCCACGGCACCCGCGGCGCCGGAGACGAACACGACGTCGCCCTCCTTGAAGGAGGCGGTGCGCAGCAGGCCGGCGTAGGCGGTCAGCCCGGTCATGCCGAGGACGCCGAGGTAGGTCGACAGGGGAGCGGCCGAGGCGTCGACCTTGACGGCGTGCTGCGCGTCCAGGGCCGCGTACTCGCGCCAGCCGAAGAAGTGCAGGACGTGGTCGCCGACGGAGAAGCCCTCGGCGTTCGAGGCGACGACCTCGCCCACCGCGCCGCCCTGCATGACCTTGCCCAGCTCGTAGGGGGCGGCGTACGACTTCGCGGCGGACATCCGGCCGCGCATGTACGGGTCCACCGAGAGGTACGCGTTGCGTACCAGGATCTGGCCCTCGCCGGGGGTCGGCACGGGCGCCTCCACCAGGGCGAAGTCCTCGGGCTTCGGCCAGCCGACGGGACGGCTCTGCAGGTGCCACTCGCGGTTGATCATGACGGGACCTTTCCGATTTACTTCAGTACCTGAAACAACCGTGCACGTGAATATTTCATGTTGTCAAGTAAGCGGGTATCCTGACGGCATGGCCACACCGCACACGACCCGTCCGGACGAACTGACCATCGAGGTCGTCCAGCTCATCGCCGAGGTGGTGGCCCGGTACCACGCGGACTACGAGGAGGCCGCCGCCGGGCACTCCCTGACCGGGGCCCAGGCGAAACTGCTCGGCCTGCTGACGCTGGAGCCGCTGCCGATGCGCAAGCTGGCCCAGAAGCTCAGGTGCGAGCCGTCCAACGTGACCGGCATCGTGGACCGCCTGGAGTCCCGGGGCCTGGTCGAGCGCCGCCCCGACCCGGGCGACCGCCGGGTGAAGGTGGCCGCCGCCACGGACGAGGGCCGGGGCGTGGCCCGTGAGCTGCGCGACGGCCTGCGCTTCGCCCGCGAGCCGCTGGCCGGCCTGTCCGACGAGGAGCGGCTGGTGCTGCGCGATCTGCTGCGGCGGATGCTCGACGCCTGAGCGCCCCAGGTAAAGTTTTGGCCATGCGTGATCTCGGGGCGGGGTTCGGTCATCTCCTGGCGGGCCAGCGGTGGGTCGGCCGGCACGGCAGGCAGTACGGGTTCGGGCTGCTGCCCGGCCTGATCACCCTGGTGCTGTACGCGGCGGCGCTCGTCGCGCTCGGCGTCTGGGGCGAGGACGGGGTGGCCTGGGCGACCCCGTTCGCCGACGACTGGTCGAGCCCCTGGCAGGGACTGTTCCGCGGGTTCCTCACCGCCGTCCTGTTCGCCCTCGGCCTGCTGCTCGCCGTGCTCACCTTCACGGCCGTGACCCTGCTCGTCGGCCAGCCCTTCTACGAGAACCTGTCGGAGAAGGTGGACGAGGACGTCTCGCCCGACGGCACCGCGCCCCGGTCGGGCCTCCCGCTCTGGCGTGAGCTGTGGATCTCGGCCCGCGACAGCCTGCGGATCCTGGTCCGGGCCCTGGTGTGGGGCGTCCTGCTCTTCGCCCTCGGCTTCCTGCCCGTCGTCGGCCAGACCGTCGTGCCCGTGCTCGGCTTCTTCGTCACCGGCTTCTTCCTCACCGAGGAGCTGACCTCCGTCGCCCTCCAGCGCCGCGGCGTCGAACTCCGCGCCCGGCTCGCCCTGCTGCGCTCCCGCAAGACCCTGGTCTGGGGCTTCGGCACCCCGCTCGGCCTGGCCTTCCTGGTCCCGTTCGTCGCGGTGTTCCTGATGCCGGGCGCGGTCGCGGGCGCCACCCTCCTCGCCCGTGAGCTGCTGGGCGAGGAGAGCGCGCGGGACGAGGCGGCCGAGGACGGCGAGCCGGTCAGTACCTGAGCGCGGCCGACGCGGCCACCGTCAGGATCGACCGCACCTGGGCGATGATGTCCAGCCGGTTGCGGACGAACTCCGGGTCGGTGACCGTGCCCGTCGCCGGGTCGGTGTTGCCGGCGCCGAACTGCAGCACGGGCGTGTGCAGATGGCCGCCGGGCAGGGTGTCGTGCAGGCCCAGGCGGTCCCGGAGCAGGGTCGCGCGGTAGGCGATCTCGTTGGAGAGGTAGTCCCCGCCGCCGCCCGCACGGGCCGCCGAGCCGGGGGTCGGCCCGTCCGGCCGTACGACGGGGGCCGTGCCGCCCGCCGGGATCTCGGTCACCTCCGTGTGGTCGTACACCGGGAACCGGCCGGTGTCCGCCGCCGTGACGGCCGCGTACGGCAGGGTCGTGGACGTCCACTGGGGCTGTGTGACCGGGTCGGCGACCGGGACGGTCCCGGTGCTCTCGACGTCGTCGTTGTCGGGGAAGCCGCCCCGCCAGGCCCCGTTGGTGCGCTCGACGTCGAAGCGCCCGACCCGGCCCTGGCTCACCGTCATGAACAGGTCGGCCCGGGGCAGGTACGGCCGCAGGGTGCGCTCCACCGTGCCGTCGGCGAAGTCCGCCCAGCGCACCGGGAACACCACGGTCTCCACCCGGGCCGGCCCCCCGGCCGTCTCGATCACCGTGCCGTCCAGCGCCAGCGCGCTCGCCCCCGAGGGGTTGGAGATGCGGATGTCGCGGTCGAGCGTGAACGGGTCGAAGCCGGTGAGCAGGATCCGCCCGAGGTGCGGCTTCCCGGGGAGCCGGACGTCGGTCTGGCCGCGCGAGGTGCGCTCCAGCCGGTCCAGCAGGGACGCGCGTTGGCCGTCGCTGAGCGCGAAGCCCGGCTGCCAGGTGCGCACGTGCCGGGCCATGCCGAGCCGGGCCCAGTACAGCGGCCGGTCGTCGTCCCGCGTCAGGTCGCCGCCCGCGGGGCCTCGCCCCTGCGCCCGGTCCACCGCGCGCCGCCACAGGGCGGCACCCTGCCGGCCGACCACGCGGCGGGCCTGCGCGTAGGTACGGGCGCGGGCCAGGTCGCGGCCGAACCGGGCGGCCGGCTCGTCGAATCCGGAGCGGCGCAGGATCTCCTGGGGCACGGCCCGGTCGAGCCGTCGCTCCTCGGCGGTGGGGGAGGGGGCCGCCGGTGCGGCGGCCGTGGCGGTGGGCGCGGCACCAGGGGCGCACAGTCCGGCCAGCAGGGCCAGTCCGAGTATGCCGAGCCGAACGCGTAAGGCAGTCAAAGGAGTTCGGGTCCTTCCGTCACAGGGGTGGAAGTGCCGTTCTGGTGCCGATACTGCCACGCGTGACGACGGTGACGTCCAGCTCGTCCCGGCGCCGCCCGGCGCGAGAGTGACGGAGCCACAGGTGACGGATGCAGGATGTGAGGGACCCAGAGGGACTTCAGCGAGGAGGTACCACCGTGGCGGAGACGGACGAGGCACGCCGGGAGAACGGCGACGAGGCCCGCGAGGCGGCCGTGGAGGCCGCGCTGGGACGGCTCGGGCTCGACGCCAAGACGCGACTGCTGGCGGGGCAGGACATGTGGACCCTGCCCGCCCTGCCGGAGATCGGCCTGCGCTCCCTGGTCATGTCCGACGGCCCGATCGGCGTCCGGGGGGTGCGCTGGACCGCCGACGACCCCTCGGTCGCCCTGCCCTCGCCCACCGCGCTCGCCGCCTCATGGGACCCGGAGCTCGCCCGCCGCGCGGGCGTGCTGCTCGCCCAGGAGGCCCGCCGCAAGGGCGTCCACGTCCTGCTCGCGCCCACCGTCAACCTGCACCGCTCCCCGCTCGGCGGCCGCCACTTCGAGGCCTACAGCGAGGACCCGTACCTGACGGGCGAGATCGGCGCCGGCTACGTCACCGGCGTCCAGTCCGGCGGCGTCGGCACCACCGTCAAGCACTTCGTCGCCAACGACGCCGAGACCGACCGCTTCACCGTCGACAACCTGGTCTCCGAACGCGCCCTGCGCGAGCTGTACCTGGCCCCCTTCGAGGCCATCGTCGAACGCGCCCGCCCCTGGGGCGTCATGACCGCCTACAACTCGGTCAACGGCACCACGATGACCGAGCACCGCCACCTGGTCGAGGAGGTCCTGCGCGGCGAGTGGGGATTCGACGGCTTCAACGTCTCCGACTGGACCGCCGCCCGCGACACCGTGGGCGCCCTCGCAGGCGGCCTCGACGTCGCCATGCCCGGCCCCGGCACGGTGTACGGCGAGGCCCTCGCCCGGGCCGTCCGGGACGGCCGCGTCACCGAGGCCGCCGTCGACGCCGCCGTACGCCGGGTCCTGCGCCTCGCGGCCCGCGTCGGCGTCCTGGACGGCGCCGACCCGGTGGTCGGTGAACCGCCCGCACCCGTCGACGGCGAGGCCCTGGCCCGGGAGATCGCCCGCCGCTCCTTCGTCCTCGTGCGCAACGAGCGCGGCGCCCTCCCGCTGAAGCCCGGCACCGTGGCCCTGATCGGCGCCGCCGCCCGCGACGCCCGCATCCTCGGCGGCGGCTCCGCCACCGTCTTCCCCACCCGGATCGTCTCCCCGCTCGACGGCCTCACCGCCGCCCTCCCCGAGGGCGCCCTCGCCTACGCCGTCGGCGCCGACCCGTCCACCGAACTCGCCGTCGCCGACCGGGGATTCACCCTCCGCGCGATCTGCCGCGACGCCGCCGGGGGCGTCCTCGGCACCGCCTCCGCGCCGGGCGGGCTGATCCAGTGGATGGGCACCGACCTTCCCGAAGGCGTCACCCACGACACCCTCCACACCGTCGAACTGACCGGTGCCTTCACCCCCCGCGAGTCCGGACCGCACACCTTCGGCATCCGCGGCATGGGCGCGTTCACGCTGACCGTCGACGGCACGACGTACTACGACGACGTCCAGCGCCCCGAGCAGGACAGCCCGTTCGAGGCGCTGTTCGCCGCCCCCGTGCCGCGCGCCCGGGTCGAACTCACGGCGGGCCGCACCGTCGACGTCTCCCTCACCTACGTCGTCCGGCTCCCCGAGGGCCTCCCCCTGAAGGCCGTCGCCTTCGCCCTCGCCCACTCCGCCCCGCCACGCGACCCCGACGAGCTGATCGCCGAGGCCGTCGCGGCCGCCCGCCGAGCCGACACGGCCGTCGTCATGGTCGCCACCACCGACCGCGTCGAGTCGGAGGGCTTCGACCGCACCGACCTCGGGCTGCCCGGCCGCCAGGACGACCTGGTCCGCGCCGTCGCCGCCGCCAACCCGAACACGGTGGTCATCGTCAACTCCGGCTCCCCGGTCGAACTGCCCTGGCGGGAGGAGGTCGCCGCCGTGCTGCTGACCTGGTTCCCCGGTCAGGAGGGCGGCGCCGCCCTCGCCGACGTCCTGACCGGCGCGCACGAGCCCGGCGGCCGGCTCCCCACCACCTGGGGATCCCTCGCCGACGCCCCCGTCACCCAGGTCGTCCCCGTGGACGGCGAGCTGCCCTACACCGAGGACCTGTTCATCGGCCACGCCGCCTGGGAGAAGGCCGGCCGCACCCCCGCCTACCCGTTCGGGCACGGCCTCTGCTACACCGACTGGGCCTACGAGTCCCTGGAGGTCGACGGCACCACCGCGCGCGTCCGCGTCCGCAACACCGGCACCCGGCCGGGCCGCGAGGTCGTGCAGCTCTACCTGGCCCCCGAGGAGCCCGGCGCCGGACGCCCGGCACGCCGCCTCGCGGGGTTCGCGGGCGCCGAGGCCGGACCCGGCGAGAGCGTCGAGGTGAGCGTCGAACTGCCCCGCCGCGCCTTCGAGAGCTGGGATGAGACGGCGAAGGACTGGGTAATTGTGAAGGGTTCGTACGAGATCGCCGCCGGCCGCTCGATCACGGACCGCAGGCTGACCGCGCCGATTAACGTCTGATCCGGGACAAGTCCCCCACGAGCAGCCCCGGTCCGGGACCTGACACCCGGACCGGGGCTCGGCCCCGGTCCGCGCCCGGCCCTAGCGCGCCGAGAAGCCGTACACCGTCTCGGACCGGAAGACCTCTCCCGGGCGCAGCTCGGTGGTCGGGAAGTCCGGGCGGTTGGGGGAGTCCGGGTAGTGCTGGGTCTCCAGGGCGATGCCGTCGTGCGGGGCGAACGGCTCGCCCAGGTGGTCGGCGGTGTAGAGCTGCAGGCCCGGCTCGGTGGTGGCCACCGTGAGCACCCGGCCTGACCTCGGGTCGTGCAGCTCGGCGACCTCCTCGGCCGCCCCCGTCACGCCCTTGTCCAGCACCATGTTGTGGTCGTAGCCGGAACCCACCTTGCGGGCCGTACGGAAGTCGAAGCGTGAGCCGGTCACGTCCTGCGAGACACCGGTCGGGATCAGGTCCGGCCCGACCGGGGTGTACCGGGAGGCGGCCAGCCGCAGCTCGTGACCGCCCGCGTCGCCGGAACCGGCCAGGTTCCAGTACGTGTGGTTGGTGAGGTTCACGACGGTCGGCGCGTCCGTGACGGCCTCGTAGGCGATCCGCAGCGCCCCCGACTCCTGCAGCGTGTACGTCGCCGCCACCTCCAGCCGGCCCGGGAACCCCTCCTCGCCGTCCGGGCTCACCCGGGTCAGCCGCACCCCGTGCTCGACCGGTTCGACGTCCCACACCCGCTTGTCGAAACCGCGCTCACCGCCGTGCAGCGAGTTGGGCCCGTCGTTCGCCGCCAGCGTGCAGTCGCGGCCCTCCAGGGTGAAGCGGGCGCCCCCGATGCGGTTGGCGTACCGGCCGACCAGCGCCCCGAGGAACGGCTCCGGGTGCTCCAGATAGCCGTCGAGCCCGGCGAACCCCAGCACTACGTCCGCCGTGCGCCCGTCCCGGTCCGGGACCTCGACCGACTGGACGATCCCGCCGTAGGACAGCACGCGCACCCGCACCCCGGACCGCTCCAGCGTCCAGCGGTGCACCGGGGTGCCGTCGGAAAATGTGCCGAAGAGTTCACTCATGTGGGAAACCCTAGGTCACGGTTTCACGGCGGTCACCGTGCGGTAGGCGATCTCGGCGAGTCGGGCCTGCCCGTCCCGGCTCGGGTGGAACCAGTCCCAGTGGCTGAGCTGTTCGGTGCCGAAGCGGTAGTCGAACACGGCGTTGCGGTCGAAGCGGCAGCGGCGGTCCTTGCCGCAGACGTCCTTCAGCACCTCGTTGTACTCCTCCACCCGCTGCTGCACCGTGTCCCGCCGCACCACGGCCGCCCGGGTGAGGTCGTCGGCGTCGCTCAGCATCGACGGGCAGATGCCCAGCTTCCACACCTGCTTGCCCAGCGGGTTCGTCCGCCCCTGGGACCACAGCCGCTTCAGGTTCGGCACGCTCGCCACGTACACCTGCGCCTTGGGCACCGTCGCCCGCAAGGTGGCCAGCGACTCCTCGAACCCCGCGCGAAAGTCGGCCACCGACGTCATGGCGGAGGCCGACGCACGGCACGCGTCGTTCGCCCCGACCATCACCGTCACCAGCTGCGGGCCCTTGGCCGCCGCCCGGGCCATCTGGCCCGGCAGGTCGGACATCCGGGCACCGGTCTCCGCGTAGTTCCAGCTGTGCCCGGCCGCGCCCGCCGCGCCCAGCAGCCGCACCGCCAGGCTGTCGACCCCGACGTCACTGCCCGTCGCCCACGACACCTCGGGGCAGTCGGAGAGCACCGCGCAGGCGTCGAAACCGCGGGTGATGGAGTCGCCGACCGCCGCGACCGAGTCCGGGCTGCGGTTCCACACCGGCGCGGGTCTCGACGCGGAGCGGGACGCGCCGGACCCGGGGTCCTCGGTGCCGTCCGCGCCACCCCCGCCGAACGCGTCACACCCGGCCGTCGCCAGCACGGCCGTCACCACGACGGCGAGTGCGGCCCGCGCACGGAGCCCACGCTTCCGCATGCCTGCTGATCCCCTCGGTCGACGGTGTACTGCTCACTCCCATAACAACGTGCGAGGGTTCCCGGCCGTGGACCTTGGAACGGCGCACCCCCGTACAAGCGTCCCCCTGGGTGAATGGCGGGAGTTTCCTGGCACCGGGACCGACGGTACGTCACACTCCTTGCGCCCCCGCAAGGTAGCCTCGCCATCAACGCGGCCGTCGTGCCACTGCCGCCCCGCCAGTCCGCAAGATGTCCCGCTCTGCCCGGAGGTTCCGGTGACGACACGTGGAGTTCTGTACGTGCACTCCGCGCCGCGCGCGCTGTGTCCGCACGTCGAGTGGGCCGTGGCCGGGGTGCTCGGCACACGCGTCAGCCTGGACTGGATCCGGCAGCCCGCGGCCCCCGGCACCTGGCGCTCGGAGTTCTCCTGGCAGGGCGAGGTCGGCACGGCCTCCAAACTCGCCTCCGCGCTGCGCGGCTGGCACCTGCTGCGCTTCGAGGTGACCGCCGAGCCCTGCGCCACCGCCGAGGGCGAGCGCTACAGCTGCACCCCCGACCTGGGCATCTTCCACGCCGTCACCGGCATCCACGGCGACATCCTCATCCCCGAGGACCGCCTGCGCGCGGCCCTGCAGCGCAGCCGGCGCGAGGAGACCGACCTGGAGGCCGAGCTGTCCAGACTCCTCGGCAAGCCCTGGGACGACGAGCTGGAGCCGTTCCGGTACGCGGGGGAGGGCGCCCCGGTGCGCTGGCTGCACCAGGTCGTCTGAGACGGCCGAGACGTCTGGGCCCGGGCCGGGACAGAGACGGGAAAGGGCCCCCACCGTTCGGTGGGGGCCCTTCCTCATGGGCTCAGATGGTGCGGAACGCCAGCACCACGTTGTGGCCGCCGAAGCCGAACGAGTCGTTCAGCGCGGCGATACGGCCCTCGGGCAGCGACCGGGGCTCGCCCACGACCACGTCGGCGTTGACCTCGGCGTCCAGCTCGCGCACGTTGATGGTCGGCGGAGCCGTGCGGTTGACCAGCGCCAGGATCGACGCGACGGTCTCGATGCCGCCGGCACCACCGAGCAGGTGACCGGTCATCGACTTGGTCGCCGAGATGGCCATGTGGTCGACGTCGTCGCCGAACACCTTGCGCAGCGCCTTGATCTCCGCGACGTCGCCCTGCGGCGTTGAGGTGGCGTGCGCGTTCACGTGCACGATCTCGGCCGGCTTCAGGTCGGTGTTGTCGAGCAGGTTCTGCAACGCGTGCGCGATGCCGTTGCCGGACGGCTCGGGCTGCGTGATGTGGTGGCTGTCGGCGGAGATGCCCTGGCCGACCGCCTCCGCGTAGACCCGGGCGCCGCGGGCCTTCGCGTGCTCCTCGGACTCCAGGACGATCACACCGGCGCCCTCGCCGAGCACGAAGCCGTCACGGCCCGAGTCGTAGGGGCGGGACGCGCCCTGCGGGTCGTCGTTGTTCTTGGACATCGCCATCATGTTGCCGAACGCGGCGATCGGCAGCGGGTGGATGGCGGCCTCGGTGCCACCGGCCACGACCACGTCCGCACGCCCGGTGCGGATCATCTCGATCGCGTACCCGATGGCCTCGGCGCCGGAGGCGCAGGCCGAGACGGGGGTGTGCACACCGGCGCGGGCACCCAGCTCGATACCGACGTTGGCCGCCGGGGAGTTGGGCATCAGCATCGGCACGGTGTGCGGGGAGACGCGGCGTACGCCCTTCTCCTTGAGGATGTCGTACTGGTCCAGGAGCGTCGTCACGCCGCCGATGCCGGAGGCGATGACCGCACCGAGACGGTCGGGGTTCACGGACGTGTCCTCACCGGCCTTGGCGGTGAAACCGGCGTCCTTCCAGGCCTCCTGAGCGGCGATCAGCGCGAACTGCGCGGACCGGTCCAGCTTGCGGGCCTGCGGGCGGGGGATGACCTCCCCCGGCTCGACGGCGATCTGCGCGGCGATGCGGACCGGCAGCTGTGCCGCCCACTCCTGCTCCAGGAGGCTGACGCCGGACCGGCCGGCGACGAGGGCCTCCCAGGTCGAAACTACGTCGCCACCCAGCGGTGTGGTTGCGCCGATACCGGTGACGACCACGGTGCGATTGGTCGGGCTCACGGGAATTCTTTCTCCAACGGATGCGGGATTCTACGGCGCCACCGCCGGGTGGCGGGGCCTAGCAGCCTGTGGCCTGAGGGGTGACTCAGGCCTGGTGCTTGAGGATGTAGTTGGTGGCGTCACCAACGGTCTTGAGGTTCTTGACGTCCTCGTCCGGGATCTTCACGTCGAAGCGCTCCTCGGCGGCGACGACGACCTCGACCATGGACAGCGAGTCGACGTCCAGGTCGTCGGTGAAGGACTTGTCCAGCTGGACGTCCTCGGTGGGGATCCCGGCGATCTCGTTCACGATCTCGGCGAGACCGGCGACGATCTCTTCCTGAGTGGCGGCCATGTCAGGCGCTCCTTCTTCGATGTTCCAGACGGTTTGTGGCAGTTGTCCCCTGCCGGACCGCATGATCCGGCACGGAGTGCCTAGGGGAGGGTAACGACCGTGGCGGCGTAGACGAGACCCGCCCCGAATCCGATGACGAGCGCGGTGTCGCCGCTCTTCGCCTCGCCGGTCGCCAGGAGCCGCTCCATCGCGAGCGGGATCGAGGCGGCCGACGTGTTGCCGGTGGTGCGGATGTCACGGGCGACCATGACGTGCTCCGGCAGTTTCAGCGTCTTCACCATCGAGTCGATGATCCGCACGTTGGCCTGGTGCGGGATGAAGACGTCCAGTTCGTCCGCGGTGATTCCGGCCGCGTCCAGCGCCTGCTGGGCGACCTTCGCCATCTCGAACACGGCCCAGCGGAACACCGCCTGGCCCTCCTGCGTGATCGCAGGGAACTTGATGTTGCCCTCGGTGTCGACGGGCAGGTCAGCGGGGGTGTCCGCGCCCGCGCTGAGCCGGGCGTTGGGGAAGAACCGGTCCCACGTGACGGTCTGCTTGATGGTCCCCGACTTGTCGCCCTCGGAGCCCCAGACGGTCGGGCCGATCGCGGGCTCCTTGGAGGGGCCGACCACGACCGCGCCGGCACCGTCGCCGAACAGGAAGGCCGTGGCCCGGTCCTCCAGGTCGGTCAGGTCGCTGAGCCGCTCCACGCCGATGACCAGCACGTACTCGGCGGAGCCCTCCACCACCATGCCCTTGGCGAGCGTGAGGCCGTAGCCGAAGCCCGCGCAGCCCGCCGAGATGTCGAAGGCGGCGGCCTTGTCGGTGCCCAGCTTGTCGGCGATCTCGGTGGCGACGGCCGGCGTCTGCGCGAAGTGCGAGACGGTGGAGACGACCACGGCGCCGATCCGCTCGGCGGTGATGCCCGCGTCGGCGATCGCCTTGCCCGCGGCCTCGAGGGACATCGCGGCGACCGTCTCCTCGGGGCCCGCCCAGTGCCGGGTCTCGATGCCGGAGCGCGAACGGATCCACTCGTCGGACGAGTCGATCTTCTCCAGGATCACCTCGTTGGGCACGACCCGGGTCGGGCGGTAGCCGCCGACGCCGAGGATGCGCGCGTACGGGGCGCCCTTGCTGGGCTTGATCTTCGCCATGGTCGGTACGGCTCCTTAGGCGTCGGCGTCGGCGTGCTCGGCGATGAGCGCACGGGCCGCGTCGAGATCGTCGGGGGTCTTCAGGGCGAGCGTCCTGACACCGGGCAGGGCCCGCTTGGCCAGGCCGGTCAGCGTGCCGCCCGGGCACACCTCGATGAGCGCCGTGACGCCCAGCGCCTTGAACGTCTCCATGCACAGGTCCCAGCGCACCGGGTTGGCGACCTGGCCGACCAGCCGCTCCAGCACCTCGGCGCCGGTCTCGACGGTCCGGCCGTCCTTGTTGGAGACGTAGGTGACCTTCGGGTCGGCGGGCGACAGCGCCGCGGCCGCCTCGGCCAGCGTCTCGACGGCGGGAGCCATGTGCCGGGTGTGGAAGGCGCCGGCGACCTTGAGCGCGACGACCTTGCGGACGCCCTCGGGCATGTCCTCGTTCAGCGCGGCGAGCTGCTCCAGCGTGCCGGCGGCGACGATCTGGCCCGCGCCGTTGATGTTCGCCGGGGTGAGGCCCAGCTTCTCCAGATGCGCGACGGAGACGTCGGGGTCGCCGCCGAGCAGCGCCGACATGCCGGTCTGGGTGATGGCGGCGGCGTCGGCCATGGCCAGACCCCGTGTGCGTACCAGACGCAGCGCGGCGGCGTCGTCGAGGACGCCCGCGAAGGCGGCGGCGGTGATCTCGCCGACGCTGTGACCGGCGACCGCGCCCGGGGCGAGCTCGGAGATGTCACCGAGTGCCGCGGCGGACAGGATGCCGGCGGCGACCAGCAGCGGCTGGGCCACCGAGGTGTCGCGGATGGCGTCCGCGTCGGCCTGGGTGCCGTAGTGGACCAGGTCCAGACCGATGGCGTCCGACCACGCGGCGACGCGGTCCGAGGCACCGGGGAGGTCGAGCCAGGGAGTCAGGAAGCCAGGCGTCTGGGCGCCCTGGCCGGGAGCGACGAGTACGAGCACTCTCACACTCTCTCTTGGGGACGGCCACGGCCGCCCGTGGGGACAGGGACGAAGAACACGGGGGGCTTTTGTGGGCCCCCGACAAAAGCCTAGGGTTGGGCGTCTCCATCAGCCAGACGCCCCAGGATCAGCGCGATCCGCAGTGTGAACGCGGATCGTACATCCGACGGCGACCAGCCGGTGACGTCTGTCACACGTCGGAGCCGGTAGCGCACGGTGTTCGGGTGAACGAAGAGCATCCTGGCCGCGCCCTCCAGGCTGCTCGCCTGCTCCAGGTAGACACTCAGGGTTTCCAGGAGCGCCGAGCCCGCCTCCTCCAGCGGTCTGTAGATCTCCTCCACCACCTGCTCGCGGGCGCTCGGATCGCCCGCGATGGCGCGCTCCGGCAGCAGATCGTCCGCCAGCACCGGGCGCGGGGCGTCCTGCCAGGCGGAGCACGCCTTCAGCCCGGCCGCCGCGGCCTGCGCGGAGCGGGTGGCGGCCAGCAGGTCGGGCACGACGGGCCCGGCGACCACCGGCCCGGCGGCGTACGGCCCGATCAGCGACCTGGCGACGGCGAGCGGGTTGGGGTTGCCACCCGCGATGACGACGAGCCGGTCCCCGAGCACTCCGGTGAGCACCTGGAGCTTGGCGTGGCGCGCGGCCCGCCGGATGGCCTCGACGGTCAGCTCGCTGTCCCCGTCGGGCGCGGTCCCGAGCACCACGCACACGTGCTCCGGGGAGTTCCAGCCGAGCGCGGCGGCCCGGCTCACGGCGCCCTCGTCGGCCTCCCCGCTGAGCACCGCGTTGACGACCAGCGACTCCAGGCGCGCGTCCCAGGCACCGCGTGCCTCGGCGGCCTGCGCGTACACCTGCGCGGTGGCGAAGGCGATCTCCCGCGCGTACACGAGCAGCGCCTCGCGCAGCACCCGCTCGTCGCCCGGGGCCGCGACCTCGTCGATGGCGGACTCCATCACCTCGATGGTGGTCCGCACCATCTCGACGGTCTGCCGCAGCGTGATGGCCCGGGTGAGCTCGCGGGGCGCCGTCCCGAAGACGTCTGTGGAGATCGCCTGGGGCGCGTCGGGGTGCCGGAACCACTCGGTGAAGGCCGCGATGCCCGCCTGGGCCACGAGCCCGATCCAGGAACGGTTCTCCGGGGGCATGGCCCGGTACCACGAGAGCGTCTCGTCCATGCGCGCGATGGCCTGCGCGGCGAGGCTCCCGGAGGACTTCTCCAGCCGCTTCAGGGTCGCCGAGTGCGGATGCGCGGGCCGTGCTGCGGGGTCGCTGTGACGGGTTACGGGTTCGGGCACGGGGACAAGACTGCCTTATCCGGACGGGAGCGTGCGCCGCCGGGGTCGCGAGCGGGATGCGCCGGGGGACCGGCGGCGGCCCCGGCGCCGTCTACGGTGGTGCCCGTGATGGACGTACGGCGCGCCGCGGAGCGCTATCGCGGAGGGGATCCGGAGGCCGGGATCGACACCCGCCACGCCTTCTCCTTCGGCCCGCACTACGACCCCGGCAACCTGCGCTTCGGGGCGGTGATCGCCTGCAACGAGGAGCGGCTGGCGCCCGGCGCCGGCTTCGACGAGCACCCGCACAGCCACACGGAGATCGTGACCTGGGTGGTCGAGGGCGAGCTGACCCACCGCGACTCCACCGGCCGCGCGAGCAGGGTCGGTCCCGGCGACGTCCAGCACCTCAGCGCCGCCGCGGGTGTCCGGCACGTGGAGCGCAACGACTCCGGCCGCCCCCTGACCTTCGTCCAGATGTGGCTCGCGCCGCTGGCTCCGGGCGGGGAGCCGTCGTACGACGTCGTCCGGGGCATCGCGGACTCCACCCCGTACGCCGTCCCGGCCGCCGGGGCGATGCTGCACGTGCGGCGGCTGGCCCCGGGCGAGCGGACCGCGGTGCCGGACGCGGCGCTGGTCTACGCGCACGTGGTGCGCGGCGAGATCGGCCTCGGCGAGGAGCGGCTCGGCCCCGGGGACTCGGCGCGGATCACCGGGGAGCGGGACCTGGCCGCGGTGGGCGTCACGGCGGCGGAACTGCTGCTGTGGGAGATGACGGCCTGACGGCCCCTGCCGGCGCCGCTGCCGGGGTCAGCCCCGCGCCGAGGCCAGCACGGCGTCGGTGAACGCCGGCCACGCCTCGGTCGCCCAGGGCCCGAACGCCCGGTCCGTCAGGGCGACCGCGGCCAGCCCCGCGTCCGGATCGATCCACAGGAACGTGCCGGACTGGCCGAAGTGCCCGAAGGTCCGGGGCGAGGACGAACCGCCCGTCCAGTGCGGCGACTTGGCGTCCCGGATCTCGAAGCCCAGCCCCCAGTCGTTCGGGTTCTGGTGCCCGTAGCCCGGCAGCACCCCCTTGGTCCCCGGGTACTGCGTGCTCATCGCCTCGGCCACGGTCCGCGGGTCCAGCAGCCGCGGCGCCTGCACCTCCGCCGCGAACCGCAGCAGATCCTCCACGGTCGAGACGCCGTCCTTCGCGGGGGAGCCCTCCAGCGAGGTCGCGGTCATCCCCAGCGGCGCCAGCACCGCCTGCCGCAGGTACTCGGCGAAGGGGATGTCCGTCGCCTTGGCGATGTGGTCCCCGAGCTGCTCGAACCCGGCGTTGGAGTACAGCCGGCGCTCCCCGGGCGGGGCCATCACCCGGTGCTCGTCGAAGGCCAGCCCGGAGGTGTGGGCGAGCAGGTGCCGGACGGTCGACCCGGGCGGCCCGGCCGGCTCGTCCAGCTCGACGGCACCCTCCTCGTACGCGACGAGCGCCGCGTACGCGGCGAGCGGCTTGGTCACCGAGGCCAGCGGGAAGCGGTGCCCGACGGGTCCGTGCGTCCCGAGCACGGTGCCGTCCGCCCGGACCACACCCGCGGCGGCGGTGGGGACGGGCCAGTTCTCGATCAGCGCCAGACTCTGCAACGACATGCCGGCGAGCCTAGTGCCGGCTCACAGCGGCAGCCGCATCGAGGGGTCGGGGTCACGGGCGAAACCGAGGGAGGAGTACAGCGGCTCCGCCTCGGGGGAGGCGTTCAGCAGCACGTGCCCGGCCCCGCGCGCCCGGAACCAGTCCAGCAGGCCCTCCATGCACGCCCGCGCGTAGCCGCGGCGCCGCGCGTCGGGGTCGGTCGCCACACTGAAGACGTGCCCCACCCGTCCGTGCGGATTGCCGGCCTTGCCGATGCGGTACTCCACCGTCCCCGCCACGAGCGCGGCCAGCGCCCCGGGCCGCTCCGGATGCTCCACCACGAACGCCGCGAAGTCACCGTCCCGTTCACCCAGTCTGGCGCGCAGCGTCGGCAGGGACTCGGCCTGCCAGTCGGTCGGGCCACCCCCGCCCCCGTCCCCGCCGAACACGGAGTCGATCATGACCTGGCGCAGCCGCAGCACTTCCGCGGCGTCCTCGGGCGCGGCCCGGCGTACGAGAGTCATGACCGCACGCTAACCAACGCGCCCGGGCCGCGTCCCGGGGATTTCTTACCGGCATCCGCTTGCTTGGAGTGCACTCGAAGGCCATAGCGTGGGGGCATGACGGTGATGCAGACCCCGCCCGTGGACACCGCTCGTACCAGCCCCGCCGACATCTGCTCCGCCCCGCCCCGGCGCCACCCGCGCGCCGACGGCCAGGACCGCTACACGATCAGCGAGGTCGTCGCCTTCACCGGCCTGACCGCCCACACGCTCCGCTGGTACGAGCGGATCGGCCTGATGCCGCACGTCGACCGCTCGCACACCGGCCAGCGCCGCTACAGCAACCGCGACCTGGACTGGCTGGACTTCGTGACCAAGCTGCGCCTGACCGGCATGCCGGTGGCGGACATGGTCCGGTACGCGGAGCTGGTGCGCGAGGGCGACGGCACCTACCCGGAACGGCAGGACCTGCTGGAGTCCACCCGCCGGGACGTGCTGACGCGGATCGCGGAGCTGCACGACACGCTCGCGGTACTGGACCGCAAGATCAGCTTCTACGCCCGGGAGCGGTGACCGGGAGCCGGCGGGCTCGTCCGCTCACGCTCGGGACTGTGCGGACACGGGCTAGAGCTCGGCCAGCAGTTCCGCCTTCTTGGCGGAGAACTCCTCGTCCGTGAGCAGTCCCGCCCCGTGCAGCTCCCCGAGGTGCCGGATGCGCTCGGCGATGTCCGCGGGGTCCCGCCGCGCCGGGGCGGGCACCGCCGCCGGTGCCGGCCCCCGGTTCCGGACCGCGGCCAGCACGGCCGCCGCGAACGGCAGCGACTCGTGCACCGGCCCGTAGCCGAGGCCGAAGACCACGGCGGCCGGGTCCTGGTCGGGCTGCACGGGACCGGCCGGCCCGGTGGCCTCGCGCGGCAGCAGCCGCAGATGCCCCTCGAAGACCTCCGGCGACCGCCACTCCACCCCGCTGAGGCCGGTGACCGGGTAACTCTGGTCCCCGGCCTTCCACTTCGCCGAGGACGCCCCGGTCCAGGACCACCGGAACCGCACGGTCGTCCCGTCGAAGGACGCCTTGCCGTCGTACGCCTTGAACTGCATCGGCCCCTCGGGCGCGGCCACCAGATAGCGGTCGGCCGGCCCGGACGCGGTCTCGGTCAGCAGTGCCTTCAACTCGTCGGCGTAGTACTCGGCGAGGGTCTCCCGCTCCGCCGGCAGCACCAGCCGGTACGGGTCGGAGCCCTCGGGCAGCTGGCCGGCGGCCGCCTCCATCAGCGGATCGGCACCGGGGCGCGGCCGCAGCCGCAGCGCGACCGTGCCGCGCCGGCCCGGGGTGAGCGTCACCTCTTCGAGCGCGGACAGCGGGACCCGCCGCTCGCCGAGCGCCTGGAACAGCTTCGGTGCCCGAATCCCCCGTTCGTAGCGGATGAGCACGGAGTCGGACTCGAACTCCCAGACGGCATGAAAACCCGCCAGTACGTCACCCATGCGGCTCATCGTATGCGGCACGTGCTCCTCCGTCGCCACCCGCGCAGACCGCACTTCCTGCTGTTTCTACGCGCGTCCGGCCGTGGTCGTGCCGGGCAGACCGGCCCGGCAGGCGTCGTTCTCACGGGCGCACGTCACCTCGTCGAAGGCGCCCACCCCCACGTAGGCGAGGTTGCGCAGGCTGTCCGTGCCCGGCTGGAAATAGCCGGCGTGGCCCTGTGCCTCCCGGGCCGACAGCACCCGCGCCCCGAACGCCGAGGACACCGGGTCGGCACCGTGCCCGAGACCGCCGAGCTCCAGGTACGGCACGTCCTGCACCCAGTCGGTGGCGTCCCGCATCGACCACACGCGGGCCGAGGTGCCCAGGTGGGAGGCCCGGGTGACCCGCATGCCGGGGCTCGCGGCCACCGCCAGGTCGGTCACCCGGCGGGGCATGCCGTGCGCGGCGACCCCGCAGACCACCGAGCCGTAGCTGTGGCAGAACATCGACACCGGGGCCCGGCCGGGCAGCGCGCGCAGCAGCGCGTTCAGGCGTACGGCGCCCTCCTCGGCGCGCAGCCCGGTCGCCGCGTCCACGCCGAGGCCGTCCGGCGCGGTGTAGTCGGCCCAGGCGATCACGGCCGTGCGCGTCGAGGGGCCCTGCGCCCGCTCGGCCGTGTACAGCGCCTTGGACATGCCGACGGCGGCGGTGTAGGGGCGGTTCGTCTTCTGGAAGGTGAGCAGGTCGGTGTCGACACCGGGGACGACGACCGAGATGCGGTCGGCCCGGTCGAGGCTGCCGAACACCTCGGCGACCCGGCCCGAGCCGGCGGGGTCGAAGGCGAGGATGTGGCGGCCGCGGCTCATCAGCGCCTCGTAGCGGTGCATGCGCTGGCCCGCCTCCTGCTGGCCGGCCGTGCTGAGCCGGCTGTCGTGCATGCGTTTCTTCTCGACCTTGCGGGCCTGTCCCAGCGCGATGTGGTTGGCGCGGTAGCGCAGCGGGACCGGCGCGCCGTTCATGTTGCCGACCGCCAGGGGGTAGCGGTGGGCGAGACGGTCGCGTTCGTGCGGGGTCAGCGAGGCGAAGAAGCGGGTGAGCAGCGCCGGGCCGGAGGCGGGGTCCGGCAGGTGGAGGCCGTGGACGTGGCCGTGCCGCCACTTGTCGAGCGAGGCCTGCAGCGCGCTCGCCTCACGGTGGCTGTGCAGCGCGGTCCAGCCGGTCGTGGCGAGCATCACGAACACCACGCCCAGCGCGAGCAGTGCGCGCCAGACGTTGAGTTGCGGAGAGGTGTCGAAGGAAGTCACTGGGAGGACACACTAGGAGAACGAGAGGGTCTCGCGGGAACCGAGTGACGGGTATCACGTTTCGGCAAGCGTCGAACGATCTCGGAACGTCCTCATGTGGTGCGCCAGTTCCCGATGAGTGCCGATCCCACCTGATCCAGGTAGCTCGCGGTGAGTTGACGCATTGCCAGCAGACTGAAGTCCTCGCCCGTGCTCCACTGCCGCTCGGTGACCCGTATCACCCCGCCGAAGACGGCCACCGCGAGCCGTGGCCGCGGGTCGGCGTCGACGTCGACACCCTCGCGCTCGGCCAGCAGCCGGGCGATGGTCTCCTCGGTGGCGGCCGAGCGCCGCAGATGGGCGGCGAGCAGCGCGGGCGTCGACTCGATCGTCCGGTACATGCGCAGGTACAGCTCGACCGGCACCGCCGACTCGACGGTCTCCCGGATGGCGTCCCAGCCGTCGAGCACCGCCTGCCGCAGCGCCTCCATCGGCGCCTCGTGCGCGGGCCGCGCCCGCACCGCCGCCACGAAGTGCGCCTCGGTCATCTCCTGCACGGCGAAGGCCACCTCCTCCTTCCCGGCGAAGTAACGGAAGAAGGTGCGCTGCGAGACCTCGACGGCCCCGGCGATCTCGTCGACGGTCGTGCGCTCGTAGCCCTGGGTCGTGAACAGTTCGAGCGCGGAGCGCACCAGCGCGTCACGGGTGCGCTGTTTCTTGCGCTCACGCAGAGTTTCCATAGGTGTCAGTTACCGACTTGTGAATCGGTTTGTCAATTGTCAGTGGCTGTCACTAGCCTTCTTACATGACTAGTCAGACCACCGTCGACACCACGGGGCCGGGGGACAAGGCGGCCGCCGCCCCGTCGGAGCCGACCCCGGCCACCGGGCTGCGCGGCCATCCGTGGCTCACCCTCATCACCGTCGCCGTCGGGGTCATGATGGTGGCCCTCGACGGCACCATCGTGGCGATCGCCAACCCGGCCATCGCGAAGGACCTGCACGCGAGCTTCTCGGACGTGCAGTGGATCACCAACGCCTACTTCCTCGCCCTCGCGGTCTCCCTGATCACCGCGGGCAAGCTCGGTGACCGCTTCGGCCATCGGCAGACCTTCCTCATCGGCGTCACCGGCTTCGCCGCCGCCTCAGGTGCCATCGGCCTGTCGCACAGCATCGCCGCGGTCGTCACCTTCCGCGTCTTCCAGGGCCTCTTCGGCGCGCTGCTGATGCCGGCCGCGCTCGGCCTGCTGCGGGCGACCTTCCCGGCCGAGAAGCTCAACATGGCGATCGGCATCTGGGGCATGGTGATCGGCGCCTCCACCGCGGGCGGCCCGATCCTCGGCGGTGTCCTGGTCGAGCACGTCAACTGGCAGTCGGTGTTCTTCATCAACGTGCCGGTGGGCCTCGTCGCCCTCGTCCTCGGCCTGCTGATCCTGCTGGACCACCGCGCGCAGAACGCGCCACGCTCCTTCGACCTGCCCGGCATCGCCCTGCTCTCCGGCGCGATGTTCTGCCTGGTGTGGGCGCTCATCAAGGCGCCGTCCTGGGGCTGGGGCGACGGCGAGACCTGGCTGTTCATCGGTGCCTCGGCGCTGCTGTTCGTGCTCTTCGCCGTCTGGGAGACGAAGGTCGCCGAACCCCTGATCCCGCTCGGCATGTTCCGCTCGGTCCCGCTGTCCGCGGGTGTCGTCCTCATGGTCCTCATGGCGATCGCCTTCATGGGCGGCCTGTTCTTCGTGACGTTCTACCTCCAGAACGTGCACGGCATGAGCCCGATCGACGCCGGTCTGCACCTGCTGCCCCTCACCGGCATGATGATCGTCGGATCGCCGCTCGCCGGCGCCGCGATCACCAAGCTCGGCCCGCGCATCCCGCTGGCCGGCGGCATGGCCGCGACCGCGATCGCCATGTACGGCATGTCGACACTCAAGGCCGACACCGGCAGCGGCGCGATGTCCGTCTGGTTCGCCCTCCTCGGCCTCGGCCTCGCGCCGGTCATGGTCGGCGCCACCGAGGTCATCGTCGGCAACGCGCCGATGGAGCTGTCCGGGGTGGCGGGCGGCCTCCAGCAGGCGGCGATGCAGATCGGCGGCAGCCTCGGCACCGCGGTGCTGGGTGCCGTGATGGCCTCCAAGGTCGACAGCGACCTCCAGGCCAACTGGACCGGCGCCGGACTGCCGAAGCTCACCCCGCAGCAGCTGGACCAGGCCTCCGAGGCCGTCCAGGTCGGCGTGGCCCCGGTCGCCAAGGGCACCCCGGAGCCGTTCGTCGCGAAGATCACCGCTGTCGCCCACGACACCTTCATCTCCGGCATGAGCCTCGCCTCCCTGGTCGCGGCGGGCGTGGCGGCGGTGGCCGTCCTCGTCGCGCTGCTCACCAAGCGCGGCGAGAACGCGGAGGCGGGCGCGGGCGTCGGTCACATCTGATCCCGGACCGCCCGGTCCCGGTCGGCGGATTCGCCTATCCGGGTGACGGCACCGAAGATCCCTCGCTCCCGGCGCGCGCCGCAGGTCACAGTGGGTCAAGTCCTCCGCAGGGCATGGGAGGGCGTCGGCCGCGGCGCGCGCTGCTGGAGGGGGGCAGCGCGCGCAGGTCTGCCCGCGCATATCCGGGGTACCCGCCCTGTGAAGCCGAACTGTCCACGACGACCAGGGAGTTGATGATGGCAGGCTTCGGGCACGGAACGCGCGGGTACCCCCGGTCACGTGGCCGGACATGGCAACGGACCGGGCCGGACCGTGCGACGCTCGGCGTCATCGGCACGATCTGCGCCGTGGCCGGCTTCTTCGCACTGGGCATCGTCCTGGGCCCGGTCGCGATGTTCTGCGGCTGGCAGTCGATGGGCCGCACATGGTCCTCCGACCACAGCATCCCGGCCGTGGTGGCCCTGGTGCTGGGCGCCATCGACACCCTTCTGGCCATCATCGCCCTGGCGGGCGCGGCCACTTGGGGACACGGACTGCTCTGACCGGACCGAACGGACCCGACCGAACGGACCGACCGGCCCGCGGGACATGCGGAGGCACGGCCGCCGCACCGCGGGCCGCCGCATGTCCGCACTTCAGCGCGGCTGTTCCTGCCGCTCCGTCGCCAGCCGGGCGACCTCGGCCCGCAGCAGGCGGACCTCCTCGGCCAGCGCGGCGATCGCCTCGGTCTGCCGCCGCTCCTCCACGTCGTCCTTCTCGAACCGGGAGATGAACCAGGCGGCGATGTTCGCGGTGACGACACCGAGCAGCGCGATCCCCGAGAGCATCAGCCCGACCGCGATCATCCGCCCGAGCCCGGTCGTCGGGGCGTGGTCCCCGTACCCCACGGTCGTCATGGTCGTGAACGACCACCACACCGCGTCACCCAGCGTCCGGATGTTCCCGTTCGGCGAGTCCCGCTCCACCGAGAGCACGGCCAGCGAGCCGAACATCAGCAGCCCGATCACCGAGCCCACCACATAGGTGGTGAGCCGGATCTGCGGAGCCATCCGGGCCCGCCGCCCCACCAGCAGCAGCGTGGACACCAGCCGCAGCAGCCTGAGCGGCTGCAGCACGGGCAGCACCACCGCGCACAGGTCGGGCCAGTGCGTCCGCACGAAGTCCCCGCGCCGCGGGGTGAGCGCCAGCCGCATCAGGTAGTCGACGGCGAAGGCGCCCCACACCGTCCACTCCACCACCGTGCACAGGGACGTCACGGTGTGGCCCGCCGAACCGTCCACGATGGGTACGGCGTACGCGAGAGCGAAGGCCACGGCCAGCGCCAGCAAGGGCCGTTGGGTGTGCCGTTCCCACCGCAGCTGCGCCGCTCGTCGCTCCATGCCCGCATCGTAGGCAAGCCACGAGGGCGGCGGAGCTCCGAGCTCCGCCGCCCTCGCCCGTTCGCGCGGACGTTCCCGGCCGCCGGGCCCCGCGCTACGCGTCGCCGCCCGCGGCCCCCGGGTCCGCCGCCGAGACGTCCAGCAGCCGGTAGCGGTCGATCGCCTGCTTCAGCGCCGACCGGTCCACCTTGCCCTCCCGGGCCAGTTCGGTCAGCACCGCCACCACGATCGACGGGGCGTCGATGTGGAAGAAGCGGCGGGCCGCGCCCCGGGTGTCGGCGAAGCCGAAGCCGTCCGCGCCCAGCGACTGGTACGTCCCGGGCACCCACCGGGCGATCTGGTCCGGAACCGACCGCATCCAGTCGGACACGGCCACGAACGGACCCTCGGCCCCGCTCAGCTTCTGCGTCACCCACGGCACCCGCTGCTCCTCCTCCGGATGCAGCAGGTTGTGCTCCTCCACGGCCACGGCCTCGCGGCGCAGCTCGTTCCAGGAGGTCGCCGACCAGACGTCGGCCCGGACGTTCCAGTCCTCGGCGAGGATGCGCTGTGCCTCCAGGGCCCACGGCACCGCGACACCGGATGCCATGATCTGCGCCGGGACGGCACCGGCCGTGCCCGCGGAGATCCGGTGGACGCCCTTGAGGATGCCCTCGACGTCCACGTCGGCCGGCTCGGCCGGGTGCTGGATGGGCTCGTTGTAGACGGTGAGGTAGTAGAAGACGTCCTCGCCGTGCGGGTGCTCGCTGTCGCCGCCGTACATCCGGCGCAGGCCGTCCTGGACGATGTGGGCGATCTCGTAGGCGTAGGCCGGGTCGTACGCGACGCACGCCGGGTTGGTGGAGGCCAGCAGCTGCGAGTGGCCGTCGGCGTGCTGCAGCCCCTCACCGGTCAGGGTCGTACGGCCCGCGGTCGCGCCCAGGACGAAACCGCGCGAGAGCTGGTCGGCCATCTGCCAGAACTGGTCACCGGTGCGCTGGAAGCCGAACATCGAATAGAAGACGTACACCGGGATCAACGGCTCGCCGTGTGTGGCGTAGGCGGAGCCGGCCGCGATCAGCGAGGCCGTGCAGCCCGCCTCCGAGATGCCGTCGTGCAGCATCTGGCCGGTCGGCGACTCCTTGTAGGCGAGCAGCAGCTCCCGGTCCACCGACTCGTACTGCTGACCGAGCGGGTTGTAGATCTTCGCGCTCGGGAAGAACGAGTCCATGCCGAACGTGCGGTACTCGTCCGGCGCGATCAGCACGAACCGCCTGCCGATCTCCTTGTCCCGCATGAGGTCCTTGAGCAGCCGGACGAACGCCATCGTGGTGGCGATGGACTGCTGACCGGTGCCCTTCTTCACGGTGGCGTACGTCTTGTCGTCCGGCAGCGCGAGCGGCTTGGAGCGCACGACACGCGTCGGGACGTACCCGCCGCACGCCTTGCGCATGTCGTGCATGTACTGGATCTCCTCCGTCTCCCGGCCCGGGTGGTAGTACGGCGGGGCGCCGGACTCCAGCTCCTTGTCGGAGATCGGCAGGTGCAGCCGGTCGCGGAACCGCTTGAGGTCGTCGACCGTCAGCTTCTTCATCTGGTGCGTGGCGTTGCGGCCCTCGAAGTTCGGGCCCAGCGTCCAGCCCTTGACCGTCTTGGCCAGGATGACCGTGGGCTGGCCCTTGTGCTCCTTGGCCGCCTTGAACGCCGCGTAGATCTTGCGGTGGTCGTGACCGCCGCGGCCCAGGTGCAGGATCTGGTCGTCGGTCATGTTCTCGACCATCGCGCGCAGCCGCAGGTCGTCGCCGAAGAAGTGCTCACGGATGTAGGAGCCGGACTCGGTGGCGTACGTCTGGAACTGCCCGTCCGGGGTCGTGTTCATCCGGTTCACCAGGACGCCGTCGCGGTCCTGGGCGAGCAGCGGGTCCCAGGTGCGGTCCCAGATCAGCTTGATCACGTTCCAGCCGGCGCCCCGGAAGACCGACTCCAGCTCCTGGATGATCTTGCCGTTGCCGCGCACCGGACCGTCCAGGCGCTGGAGGTTGCAGTTGACGACGAAGGTCAGGTTGTCCAGGCCCTCGCGCGCGGCGATGCTGAGCTGGCCGAGCGACTCCGGCTCGTCCATCTCGCCGTCCCCGAGGAACGCCCACACGTGCGAGTCGGAGGTGTCGGCGATGCCGCGCGCCTCCATGTAGCGGTTCATCCGCGCCTGGAAGATCGCGCCGAGCGGGCCGAGGCCCATCGAGACCGTCGGGAACTCCCAGAAGTCCGGCATGGAGCGCGGGTGCGGGTAGCTGGAGAGCCCGTTCGGGTACTTCGACTTCTCCTGGCGGAAGCCGTCGAGCTGGTCCGCGCTGAGCCGGTCGAGCAGATAGGCGCGCGCGTAGATGCCGGGGGAGGCGTGGCCCTGGAAGAAGACCTGGTCGCCGCCCTTGCCGTCGTCCTTGCCGCGGAAGAAGTGGTTGAAGCCGACGTCGTACAGCGAGGCGGAGGAGGCGAACGTGGCGATGTGGCCGCCCACCCCGATGCCGGGGCGCTGCGCGCGCGAGACCATCACGGCCGCGTTCCAGCGCGTGGCGTTCAGGATCTTGCGCTCGATCTCCTCGTTGCCCGGGAAGAACGGCTCGCTCTTGGTGGGGATCGTGTTGACGTAGTCCGTGCTGCGCATCTCGGGCACGGCCACGCGCTTCTCACGGGCCCGCTCGATCAGGCGCAGCATGAGATAGCGGGCCCGCTCCCGGCCGCGCTCGTCCACGGCGGCGTCGAGCGAGTCGAGCCACTCCTGGGTCTCCTCGGGATCGAAGTCAGGAACCTGACTCGGAAGGCCGCCAATGATGATCGGATTGCGATCGGATCCGGAAGGCACGCTGTTCCTTACCTGTCAGAGGGCCGCTTTGTTCGGTTTTTCCGGTTCTGCCTCGATAATTCTCGGCATTTCCCGCTCCTGCACCGGTCCCCATCGTGTACCTCGGGGAGGCGTACGTCATCTCCACCCCGGGGGACCCGGGTGCCGGGCCGGTCAAAACGCAACGATACGCCCGGGGTGTGACGCACTTGGCATAGTTGTTCGAGGCTCGGAGCGCCGGATGATTCCGAACCGTGCAAAGCGGGCACATCGGTGTGATGTGGCCGTCGACGAATCGGGGTACGGTGCCAGGAGTTGCGGCGACACGGCCAGGATCGTCACCGTTTCGGCGGTCTGAACGGCCGGGTACTTGCGCGATCCGTCCCGCCCGTGTGGACTACGGCCAATGCTTCGCGCACGCGCGTGGCTGAGATATTCATCAAGACATGATCAGGAGGCAACCCGTGAGCGCGACCGCGGACCACGCGGAGGAGCGGACGAACCCTGCCGCCAGGCTGGGGTTCCAGCCCGGGCAGGTGGTCCAGGAGATCGGCTACGACGACGACGTCGATCAGGAGCTCCGCGAGGCCATTGAGGAAGTCATCGAGGCCGACCTCATGGACGAGGACTACGACGACGTGGCCGATGCCGTCGTGCTGTGGTTCCGTGATGACGACGGAGACCTCACGGATGCGCTGGTGGACGCCACCACGTACATCGAAGAGGGCGGCGCCATCCTGCTCCTCACGCCGAAGACCGGCCGTTCGGGGTACGTGGAGCCGAGCGACATCTCGGAAGCCGCGACGACCGCCGGACTGACCGCGTCCAAGAGCGTCAGCGTCGGCAAGGACTGGAGCGGCTCGCGCCTGGCGACGCCGAAGGCCGCCAAGTCCGGCAAGAGGTAGGACCGCCTCGCCCTTGGGCGCCTCGGACGGGCCGGCACCGGCCGGCCCGTCCGTGAGCCCCTTCCTGCCCCGTGGTGATCGCTGCGTAGGGTGGTGCCGAGCGTCTGCCGCGCTCTCACCCGCTCAGCCCACCGAAGGGAAGCACGACGATGGCGATCCAGGTCGGCGACAAGGCGCCCGATTTCGAGCTCAAGGACAACCACGGCCGCCCGGTGCGGCTCGCCGACTACCGCGGCGAGAAGAACGTGGTCCTGCTCTTCTACCCCTTCGCCTTCACCGGCGTGTGCACCGGCGAGCTGTGCGAGCTGCGCGACAACCTGCCGCAGTTCGCGGACCGCGACACGCAGCTCCTCGCCGTCTCCAACGACTCCATCCACACCCTGCGCGTCTTCGCCGAGCAGGAGGGCCTGGAGTACCCGCTGCTCTCCGACTTCTGGCCGCACGGCAACGTCTCGCGCGCCTACGGCGTCTTCGACGAGGACAAGGGCTGCGCCGTCCGGGGCACCTTCGTCATCGACAAGGAGGGTGTCGTGCGGTGGACCGTGGTCAACGGCCTGCCGGACGCGCGCGACCTGAACGAGTACGTGAAGGCGCTCGACGCCCTGTGAGCCGACGGGTGACCGACCGGTGATCCGACACCTGTGGTTCTTCGGGTCCAGGGTCTGCGGGGGGCGGGAACCCGTCACTAGGATCGGCACGTTGATCCCATATCCGTAGCACGACGGGGCTCTCGCCCCTGGACACCACATGGAGGACCCGTGGGAGTCAGCCTCAGCAAGGGCGGCAACGTATCGCTGACGAAGGAGGCCCCGGGCCTCACCGCCGTGATCGTAGGTCTCGGGTGGGACGTGCGCACCACGACCGGCACCGACTTCGACCTCGACGCCAGCGCGCTGCTGCTGAACAGCTCCGGCAAGGTCGCCAGCGACCAGCACTTCGTCTTCTTCAACAACCTCAAGAGCCCCGACGGCTCGGTGGAGCACACCGGTGACAACATCACCGGTGAGGGCGAGGGCGACGACGAGCAGATCAAGATCAACCTGGCCGGCGTCCCGGCCGACGTCGAGAAGATCGTCTTCCCGGTGTCGATCTACGACGCCGAGAACCGCCAGCAGTCCTTCGGCCAGGTCCGCAACGCGTTCATCCGCGTGGTGAACCAGGCGGGCGAGCAGGAGATCGCCCGCTACGACCTGAGCGAGGACGCCTCCACCGAGACCGCGATGGTCTTCGGCGAGCTGTACCGGCACGGCGCGGAGTGGAAGTTCCGTGCCATCGGCCAGGGCTATGCCTCGGGCCTGCGCGGCATCGCCCAGGACTTCGGCGTCAACGTCTGACGCACGAAGCCCCCGCATCCGTCCGGCGTCGCACCGTTTACGGTCGGCGCCGGACGTGCAGGACAACCAGGGAAAGCACCATCAGGGGAGGACCAGCATCATGGGCGTCACGCTCGCCAAGGGAGGCAACGTCTCCCTCTCCAAAGCCGCACCGAACCTCACCAACGTCCTGATCGGGCTCGGCTGGGACGCGCGCTCCACCACCGGCGCCCCCTTCGACCTCGACGCCAGCGCCCTGCTGTGCGGCGGGAGCAACCGGGTGCTGGGGGACGAGTGGTTCGTGTTCTACAACCAGCTCACCAGCCCCGACGGCTCGGTGGAGCACACCGGTGACAACCTCACCGGTGAGGGCGAGGGCGACGACGAATCGATTCTGATCGACCTGACCAAGGTCTCGCCCCAGTGTGAGAAGGTCATCTTCCCCGTCTCGATCCACCTGGCGGACGAGCGCGGCCAGACCTTCGGACAGGTGTCCAACGCGTTCATCCGCGTGGTCAACCAGGCCGACGGGCAGGAACTGGCCCGCTACGACCTCAGCGAGGACGCCAGCACCGAGACCGCGATGATCTTCGGCGAGCTCTATCGCTACCAGGGCGAATGGAAGTTCAGGGCCGTGGGGCAGGGGTACGCCTCGGGGCTGCGCGGCATCGCTCTAGACTTCGGAGTCAACGTTTCGTAAAAGCTGAGTACAGCGCGGGGGAAACCCTCCCCCAGACTTCGTCTGGGAGGTGCCCCCACAACACGATGGGGTAGCCACTGTGCTTCTGAAAACCTTCGGCTGGTCGTTCGCGATTACCGCGCTCGGTCTGGTCGCGGCGGCGTTCTACGGGGGGTGGACCGCCTTCGGGATCGTGGCGATCCTCGCCGTCCTCGAGATCTCGCTGTCGTTCGACAACGCGGTGGTCAACGCCGGGATCCTGAAGAAGATGAACGCCTTCTGGCAGAAGATCTTCCTCACGGTCGGCGTGCTCATCGCCGTCTTCGGCATGCGGCTGGTCTTCCCCGTCGTCATCGTCGCCATCAGCGCCAAGATGGGCCCGGTCGAAGCCGTCGACCTGGCCCTGAACAACAAGGACCGCTACCAGCAGCTCGTCACCGACGCCCACCCGTCGATCGCCGCGTTCGGCGGGATGTTCCTGCTGATGATCTTCCTCGACTTCATCTTCGAGGACCGGGACATCCAGTGGCTGCGCTGGATCGAGCGGCCCCTGGCCAAGCTCGGCAAGGTCGACATGCTGTCGGTCTGCATCGCCCTGGTCGTCCTGCTGATCACCTCCTTCACCTTCGCCACCCACGCCCACCAGCACGGCGGCGCGCACGCCGACAAGGCACAGACCGTCCTGATCGCCGGCATCGCCGGCCTGATCACCTACATGGTCGTCGGCGGCCTCTCCGGCTACTTCGAGGACAAGCTGGAGGAAGAGGAGGAGCGCGAGCACGAGGAGGAGGAAGAGGCCGCCCGCACGGGCAAGAAGAAGCCCGCCGTCGTGCTGGCCGGCCAGGCCGCCTTCTTCATGTTCCTCTACCTGGAGGTCCTGGACGCGTCGTTCTCCTTCGACGGCGTGATCGGCGCCTTCGCCATCACCAACGACATCGTCCTGATGGCGCTCGGCCTCGGCATCGGCGCGATGTACGTCCGCTCGCTCACCGTGTACCTGGTCCGCCAGGGCACCCTGGACGACTACGTCTACCTGGAGCACGGCGCCCACTACGCGATCGGCGCCCTGGCCGTGATCCTCATGGTCACCATCCAGTACGAGATCAACGAGGTCATCACCGGCCTCGTCGGCGTCGTCCTGATCGCCTGGTCCTTCTGGTCCTCCGTCCGCCGCAACCGCGCCCTCGCGGAGTCCGGCGACGGCGCGGGCGAGAAGGCCGAGGTCTCCTCCGGCGTCTGACCGGACGGACCACGACCCCTGGACGCCCCCTACGGGCATGATCAGGGACGTGACGGGGTGTGGCGCCCCGTCCGGTGAGGAACGCTCTGTTCGGGGCGGCCGACACGGTCGGCCGCCCCGACGGCGTTCACAGACCACCATCCGGGGGCGGGAATGGGATTCTTCGACGGGCTGCGGGGCGGACGAGCCGCCGACTTCGACTCGGGCAGCGCGGCGACCAACGCGATCGAGCTGACCAGGCGGCACCAGCAGGTGTCCCTCACCAAACAGGACGCGGCCACCGGCCATCTGCGCATCAACCTGGCCTGGCGGATGCGGACCTCCGACTTCGACCAGAACCAGCGCTCCAGCCTCTTCCGGCACCCCTTCAAGGCCCTGCGGCCCCCCGAGGTGCTCGGACACGGCCAGAGCATGGTCAACGTCGACCTCGACCTCGGCTGCCTGTACGAGCTGACGGACGGCACCAAGGGGGTCGTCCAGCCCCTCGGCGGCTACCTCGGCGACGTCAACGCACCGCCGTACATCAAGCTCAGCGGCGACGACCGGTTCGGCTCGGCGTCCGGCGAGACCATGTACGTCAACCTGGACCACCGCGAGGCGATCAAGCGGCTGCTGGTCTTCGTGTACATCTACGACCAGACCCCCGCCTTCGACCGCACCCACGCGATCGTGACGCTCTATCCCAGCAACGGCCCCCGCATCGAGATAGGCCTCGACGAGCGGCACCCCCAGGCCCGCTCGTGCGCCGTCGTGATGATCGAGAACGTCAAGGACGAACTGCTCGTCCGCCGCGAGGTCAAGTTCGTCTACGGCTTCCAGGGCGAGCTCGACCGGCTCTACGGCTGGGGCCTGACCTGGGGCCGCGGCTACAAGACCAAGGTGGAGCGGTGACCCCTACCGGCCGATGAACTGCGGCCCCTGCGGCGGCAGCCGGAAGTTCGGGTCCAGCGGAGCCGTCAGGGCCGGCTGCGGCGCCTGCGGATAGCCGTAGGCGGGCCGGCTCTCCGGCTGCGGATAGCCGTACGACGGCTGCTGGACCGGCCGCGCCGACGTCGGCTGCGGATAGCCGTACGCCGGCTGCGGCGGCACCGACGTCGGCTGCTCCGGCGGCAGCGGCTGCGAGGTGGTCTCCGGCGGGGCCTGTCCCCGCTCCTCCTCCGCCTCCGACTCGTCCACCGAGATGCCGAAGTCCGTCGCCAGGCCCTTCAGGCCGTTCGAATAGCCCTCACCCAGCGCACGGAACTTCCAGCCCTCCCCGCGCCGGTACAGCTCACCGCAGATCAGCGCGGTCTCCGCGCCGGTCTCCGGCTTGATCTCGAAGTGCGCCAGCGGTTCGCCGTCGGCCACGGAGGCGTCGTAGAGCACGATGCACAGGGCCGGCACCCGGTCGAAGGTCATCCCGTCCGCCGACGCGACCAGCAGGATGCGGCCGACCTCCGGCTCCACCCCGGTCAGTTCTGACTGGATCGTGTCGGTGAGCCCCTCGGTGACCCGCTTCTTGCCCAGCCGCCACACCGTGCCGGACGGATGCCGGGGCTGGTTGTAGAAGACGAAGTCCTCGTCGGAGCGCACACGGCCGTCGGGACCCAGCAGCAGCGCCGAGGCGTCCACGTCCGGAACCCCCTGCCCGGGCGTCCAGCGCAGCACGGCGCGCACCGTGGTGGCCTTCAGTGGGACGTTGGACCCCTTCAGCATCGCGTGCGTCATGCGGTCATCCTGCCCTCTCGGTCCTGGCCACGACAATGCGGGGGGTGGTGACGCCGACACGGGCGAGTTACCGGAAATTCATGCCCGAAGGGAACTCCCGACATCCATCCCTACGTACTATTACCGGCCACCCTTTACCGAATCCACAGGCTCGGCTCGCGCCCTGAGGAGTCCTATGCGTCATTTCGGGCACATCGCCCCCGCGGAGCGACAGCGCCTCTTCCACCAGGAACCCTGCGCGTTCACCGCCGACTCCCCGGCCAGACTGCTCTCCGCCGCCCTGGGCGCCACGCTGTACAGCCCGGCGACCCGGCCCAGGCTCGCCGACGACATCACCAAACAGGCCGCCCAGGGCGTCGTCTCGATGGTGCTGTGCCTGGAGGACTCCATCGACGACGCCGACGTCGTCGCCGGCGAGGAGAACCTCGTCCGCCAGTTCGCCGACCTCGACGCCCGCCCGGGCACCGAGCCGCCCCTGCTGTTCATCCGGGTCCGCACCCCCGAACAGATACCCGACCTCGTCCAGCGCCTCGGCGCCTCCGTACGGCTGCTCTCCGGGTTCGTCCTGCCCAAGTTCACCGAGGAACGCGGCCTGCCCTTCCTGGACGCCCTCGGCCACGCCGAGGCCCACAGCGGCCGCCGCCTGTTCGCCATGCCCGTGCTGGAGTCCCCCGAACTCCTCTACCGCGAGTCCCGCGTCGACACCCTGGAGGGCATCGCCCGCGCCGTCGACAAGTTCCGCGACCGGGTACTTGCCCTGCGCCTCGGCGTCACCGACTTCTGCTCCTCCTACGGCCTGCGCCGGGCCCCCGACATGACCGCCTACGACGTCCAGGTCGTCGCCTCCGTGATCGCCGACGTCGTCAACATGCTCGGCCGGGCCGACGGCACCGGATTCACCGTGACCGGACCGGTCTGGGAGTACTTCCGCGTTCCCGAGCGCATGTTCAAGCCACAGTTGCGGCAGAGCCCCTTCCTCGAGGTGCAGGCCGTCGAACTGCGCGAGAAGCTCATCGAACACGCCATGGACGGACTGCTGCGGGAGATCTCCCTCGACCAGGCCAACGGCCTGCTCGGCAAGACCTGCATCCACCCCTCCCACGTCCTGCCCGTGCACGCGCTGTCCGTGGTCAGCCACGAGGAGTTCAGCGACGCCCAGGACATCCTCCGGCCGGAACGCGGCGGCGGGGGTGTACTCCGGTCGGCCTACACGAACAAGATGAACGAAGTGAAACCGCACCGCGCCTGGGCCGAGCGGACCCTGCTGCGCGCCGAGGTCTTCGGCGTGGCCAACGAGGACATCGGCTTCGTCGAACTGCTCACCGCCGGAATACCCGCCTGACACCGCCGGACGCACCGGCCGACCCTCCGCAACCCAAGGAACGCATGAACAACGCAGTGAACGACGGAGTCTGGTCCGGCACCTGGGTCGCCGAGCGACTCGGCGTCGGACTGGAGGGCGACGACGGCCTGCGGGCCCTGCTGGGGCTCGCGCTGCGCCGCAACCCCAAGCGGGCCCACCTGCTCGTCTCCCACGTGCTCGGCAAGCACGTACCCCAGTCGCCCTCCGTGGTCTACGACCACGGATACCGCCTCGGCCGGCGCGTGCGCGCACTCCTCGGCGACACCCAGGCCGCCTCCGCCGTCGTCCTCGGCTACGCCGAGACCGCCACCGGCCTCGGCCACTGCGTCGCCGACGGCCTCGGCCTCGCCCCCTACCTGCACTCCACCCGCCGCCCCGTACCCGGCCTCACCCCCGCCGGCGGCTTCGAGGAGTCCCACTCCCACGCCACCTCCCACCTGCTGCTCCCCGAGGACACCGCCCTGCTCGCCGGCGACGGCCCGCTGGTCCTCGTCGACGACGAGTTCTCCACCGGCAACACCGTCCTCAACACCATCCGCGACCTGCACGCACGCCACCCGCGCCGCCACTACGTGGTCGTCGCCCTCGTCGACATGCGCTCCGCCGAGGACAGCGCCCGCCTCAGCCGCTTCGCCGACGACATAGGCGCCCGCGTCGACCTGGTCGCCGCCGCCTCCGGCACCGTACGACTGCCGCAGGACGTCCTCCGCAGGGGACAGGAACTCGTCGCCCACCACACCCCCGCCGACACCACCGGCACCACCCCCACGGCCGCGCACCGGCCCCCGCACGACGACCGCACCACCCGGATCGACCTGCACTGGCCCCCCGCCCTGCCCGACGGCGGCCGGCACGGCTTCACCCCCGCCCACCGCGCCCGCCTGGAGACCGCGCTGCCCGCCATGGCCGCCCGCGTCGCCGAGGCCCTGCCCGCCACCGCCCGCCGCGTCCTCGTGCTCGGCTTCGAGGAGCTGATGTACGCCCCGCTGCGCATCGCCCGCGAACTCGAACGCACCCACCCCGCCGAGATCCGCTACTCCACCACCACCCGCTCACCCGTCCTCGCCGTAGACGACCCCGGCTACGCCATCCGCACCCGCCTGGTCTTCCCCGCCCACGACGACCCCGCCGACGGCCCCGGCGAGCGCTACGCCTACAACGTCGCCGGCGCCGGCTTCGACGCCGTCGTCGCCCTCGTGGACTCCGCCGCCGACACCCCCGCCCTGCACGCCCCCGACGGCCTGCTGGCCCGCCTCGCCGCCCACACCCCGCACGTCCTGCTCGCCGTCGTACCCGCCTACGCCCCCGAGCCCCTCACCCTCCCCGAAAGCGCGCCCATGCTGCCCGAGCCCCTCCGCGGCCCCGCCTTCTCCTCCTACCCGCCCGAGGACGTCGGCTGGCTGCTGCAGGACCTCTCGGACGTCACCCTGGAAGCGCCGACCGAGGAACGCGAGGAGGCCATCCAGAGCGGCGGCGCCCACTACGCCGAGTCACTGCCCGTCGAGTACCAGCCCAGCGACCAGTACCAGCAGCTCTTCCACACCGCCCTCGACACCTCCGCCGCCCGCCTCGCCCAGGCCGTCGGCGTCGTCACCGAGACCGTCCTCGCCGAGCGCTCCCCCCGCCCCGTCCTCGTCTCCCTGGCCCGCGCCGGCACCCCCGTCGGCGTCCTCATGCGCCGCTGGGCCCAGCACCGGCACGGCCTCGACCTGCCCCACTACGCCGTCTCCATCGTCCGCGGCCGCGGCATCGACGCCAACGCACTGCGCTGGCTCGCCGCCCACCACGACCCCCGGGACGTCGTCTTCATCGACGGCTGGACCGGCAAGGGCGCCATCACCCGCGAACTCGCCCAGGCCATCGAGGACTTCGAGCGCAAGGAAGGCATCACCGGTTTCGACCCGGAGATCGCCGTCCTCGCCGACCCCGGCTCCTGCGTCCGCACCTACGGCACCCGCGAGGACTTCCTCATCCCCTCCGCCTGCCTCAACTCCACCGTCTCCGGCCTCATATCCCGCACCGTCCTGCGCGCCGACCTCGTCGGCCCCGACGACTTCCACGGCGCCAAGTACTACCGCGAACTCACCGGCGCCGACGTCTCCGTGCCCTTCCTCGACGCCGTGTGCGCCCACTTCCCCGACGTCACCGACACCGTCGACGACGCCGTGAAGGACCTCATGGCCACCGACCGCACCCCCACCTGGGCCGGCTGGCAGGCCGTCGCACGCATCAGCGAGGAGTACGGCATCCACGACGTCAACCTCGTCAAGCCCGGCGTCGGCGAGACCACCCGCGTCCTGCTGCGCCGCGTCCCCTGGAAGATCCTCGCCAAGGCCGGCGCCGGACCCGACCTCGACCATGTACGCCTGCTCGCCGCACAGCGCGGCGTACCCGTCGAGGAGGTCGGCGACCTGCCCTACACCTGCGTCGGACTCATCCACCCGCGCTACACCCGCGGCGCCACCGGCGCCGACGGCAAGGCGGTGAACCTCTGATGCCGGTACTCGTCGCCAGCGACCTCGACCGCACCCTGATCTACTCCTCGGCGGCCCTCGCCCTGACCATGCCCGACGCCCGGGCACCCCGGCTGCTCTGCGTCGAGGTCCACGAGAGCAAGCCCCTGTCGTACCTGACCGAGACCGCGGCCCAGCTCCTCACCGACCTCGGCGACACCGCCGTCTTCGTCCCCACCACCACCCGCACCCGCAAGCAGTACCAGCGCATCAACCTGCCCGGCCCCCAGCCCGCCTACGCCATCTGCGCCAACGGCGGCCACCTGCTCGTCGACGGCGACACCGACCACGACTGGCACACCGCCGTACAGGCCCGCCTCGCCGACGAGTGCGCACCCCTGGACGAGATCCGCGACCACCTCATGCGCACCGCCGACCCCGTCTGGGTCCGCAAGCACCGCGTCGCCGAGGACCTCTTCGCCTACCTCGTCGTCGAACGCGAGCTGCTGCCCGAGGACTGGGTCAAGGAACTGGCCGTCTGGGCCGAACCCCGCGGCTGGACCGTCTCACTCCAGGGCCGCAAGATCTACGCCGTACCCAGACCGCTCACCAAGAGCGCCGCCGTCCGCGAGGTCGCCCGCCGCACCGGCGCCGAACTCACCCTCGCGGCCGGCGACTCCCTGCTCGACGCCGACCTCCTGCTCGCCGCCGACCGCGGCTGGCGCCCCGGACACGGCGAACTGGCCGACAGCGACTGGCACGCCCCGCACATCAGCGCGCTCCCCGAGCGCGGAGTGCTCGCCGGGGAGCGCATCGTCCGGGAGTTCCTGCGGGCCGCCCGGCACCAGACCTGACCTGACCCGCACCGGGCCGCAGTCAGCCGCAGCAGCCACCACCGCAGCAGCCCCCGCCGCCCCCGCCCGCCCGGGGCGCCGGGGCCGGCGCGGCCGACGAGCCACCGCCCACGGCCACCGTCGACAGCAGCTTCACCGTGTCGTCGTGGCCCGCGGGGCAGGCGGCGGGAGCGGAGGACTCCGCCATGGGACGGCTGAGTTCGAACGTGTCGCCGCAGGTCCGGCAGCGGTACTCGTAGCGAGGCATGCGCACAGGTTAACCGGCCTCACGCCCACACCCCAGGGCACGAGGCCGGTCACCCGGTCACTCACTCCGGCCGGTCGATCCCGTCCCGTCCGCTCCTGCCCAGCTTGCCGGGCATCGGCGCCGTCACCGGCGGCACACCCGTCTCGTGCTCGTTCCCCGGCGGCTCGGTGCCCGGCTCGGGGTGCCGGGCCCGCCAGTACGGGTTGTCGTACGGCAGCACCGACCCGACCCGGCCGTACATGCCGAACGTCATCAGCAACAGCCCCACCACGAAGCTGAACAGCACGTTCTGGATCCGGAACGCCAGGAAGTTGTTGGGGGTGTCCAGCAGACCCAGGAACAGGAAGCCGTTCAGCAGGAACAGCACACCCAGGACCATGTTCAGCGTCGACGCGAAGTTGCCGCCGATCACCATGCCGACCAGCAGCAACGCACCGATGCAGATCGACAGCACACTCAGCGTGCCGTTGCTGTTCAGGCCGGCGACCGAGTTCCCGCCGGTGTCGAAGAAGCCGATGTGGTCGATCAGGCCCAGGATGCCGAAGGCGACCAGGAAACCACCGATCAGACCGGCACCGATCCGGTACACCAGGTTCAGCCGGTGGTCGACGGGCAGATGCTCGTCGAACCGGATCCGCCGGCGCGGGCGTGCGTGTACGTGTGTGGCCATATCCGCCTCCCTCGGGCGATTAGCGGAGGCCATCCGTCCTCTTTCAATATCCGCCCGCCCCGCCCCACCCGGCAACACACGCGGCTCAGCGCCCGCCCCCGCGCTCCTCCCGGATCTGCCCCACCACCCGGGCCACCGCCTGCCGCACGCCCTCCGTCTCGGTCAGGAAGTGCCAGTAGTCCGGATGGCGGCCCTCCAGCCCCCCGACCGCCCGCTCCAGCCGCGCCACCGCGTCGTCCAGCGGCCGGGCGTGCCGCGGATCCGGCGTCGACCGCCCCGTCATCGCCAGCCGCTGCGCGTCCCGGATCGCGAACCGTGTCCGCTCGATCTCCTGCTGCGGATCCTTCTGCACCGCGTTCAGCCGGGCCAGCCGGTCACCCGCGGCCGACACCGCCTCGTCCGTCGCGTTCAGCAGCGCCCGCACCGTCGACAGCAGCGACGTGGCGTCCGGCCACCGCTGCGCGTCCCGGGCCGCCTGCGCCTCGCGCAGCTTCAGCTCCGCCTGCCGCACGTTCTCCGCGGCCTGCGCCGGCACCTGCTGCAGATCCTGCCAGCACGCGGCCGCGAACCTGCGCCGCAGCTCGCTCAGCACCGGATCGACCTGCCCCGCCCGGGTCGTCAGCGCCTGCGCCCGCGTCCGCAGACTCACCAGCCGGTGATCCACCTCGGCCGCCTTCTCCGGCAGCCGCTCCGCCTCCGCCAGGATCGCCGCGGCCTCCCGCTGCACCCGCTCGGCCCGCTCCAGCGTCTGCGGCACCCCGTGCTGACCGGCACCCTGGTTCAGCCGGGTCAGCTCCGGCGACAGCGCCGCCAGCCGCGCCGCCAGGTCATCGGCCCCCAGCCCGCGCTGCCGTACCGCGTCCAGCGCGTTGCTCGCGCCCAGCAGCGCCTGCCGCGCCCGCTCCACGGCCGGGGCGAGCCGGGCGAGCTGGGTCTCGGCCTTGCCCAGCAGCGGCCCCAGCGAACTGCCGAACCGGTCCAGCTCCTGCTTGACCCGCACCAGTTCGTCCTTGGCCGCGGTCAGCTCCGTACGCGCCCGGGCCGCCACGGCGGCCTCCAGGTCGTCCCGGTCCAGGTCATGGGCGTCCACGGCCTGGATGTACCGCTGACTGACCTCGTCGATCCGCGCGCCCAGCGCGTCGAAGTCGGCCACCGCGCGCCGCGCGTCGGGGGAGTCGTCGACGGCCGTGATCGTCTCCACCGAGATCCGCAGATCCCGCTGGGCGGTGTCCAGCTCGTAGAACGCGGCGGCCGCGGCGTCCTTCGCCGCCTGCGCCTCGGCCCGCTGACCCTCCGCCCGCCCGCCGAACCAGCGCCGCGTACCACCCCCGGCGAACGCACCCGGCAGCGCGAGCACGGCCAGCGCCGGCAGCGCCATCAGCGTCAGGGTGTCCCGCAGAGCCGAGGACCCGCCCCGGGCCTTTGAGGTCGACGGCGGGTACGACCGCGTCGATGGCGTGCCCGGTGTCCCCGTCACATCCCTCTCCCGTGCTGTGATCCGCCGTGCGTGGAGCCATTCTCCCACCCGGGATGGACGAACACACGGGGCGGTCGGTTCGGTGGGGGACGGCGAACTCCGCGGCCCACGGGCTTTTCGGGTTTGCCGTGCACCGCCGTCGGCCATGTAGGCTGTCGACTCATCCTGGGCGTTGTCCTGGGGAGAAACGGGTGCGTAGCTCAGGGGTAGAGCGCCTGCCTTACAAGCAGGATGTCGGCGGTTCGAAACCGTCCGCGCCCACGTTCAGGGAGCCCCCGGCCGGGTCGGTCGGGGGCTTTCCTCGTTTCAGGTCGCGGGGGCGGGGGGCTCCGGGGGTGTTTCCTCGTGGGCGTGCTTCAGCCTCGTGCGGGCCTCGACCCGGTCCGCCGGGGCGACCTCGGCCCAGAAGCGGTGGCCGCTGACGAACACCGCCAGTTCGTGCTCCCGTCGGCGCAGCTTCTCCACCTCGGCCTGCTCGTCCGCCGTCCAGCCCGGGGACGCGGGCCGTTCCACCTTGCGCCAGCCGTTGTCGTCGCTGAAGCCGTCCGCCGGCTCGACCGACCAGGGCAGCCGCTTGAGCAGCGCCGACAGCTCGGCCCGGACCTGATGCAGCTCCTCCTGGCCGGCGCGGAGGTCACTGGGGAAGTCATAGGTCTTAGCCACGCGGCAATGGTACGCCTGTTCGATTTTGCGTGGCGAGTTCGGATGTGAGGTTCACGCGAACGAGTGTTCAGGGCCTGAGGGCTGACGCGGGGCGCACCCGCGCACCCGGTGCCGGCCCGGTGGTCGTTGGGCCGCCGGGCCGGCGGGGTGCTCAGTGGCCGGCCGCGCGCAGTTCCCGCACCAGGCGGGACGTCACCGGTACCGGAACGCCGTGACGGTCCGCAGCGCGCAGCAACGCGCCCCCGATGGCGTCGAGTTCGAGCGGGCGTCCGGCCTCGGCGTCACGTTGCATCGAGGACTTCGTCGACGAAGGGAAGGCGTCGAAGCGTGCCAGGGACTGGGCCGGGTCGGTGGGGGCGCCGCAGGCGCGGCTCACCGCGGCGGTCTCGGCGACCAGGGACTCCAGTTCCTCGCGGTGCAGCGTGCGGGCCTCGCCGACGGGGACGCCGTAACGGGTGGTGAGCAGGGCGAAGGGGGCGAGGAAGGCCAGCTTCGCCCACAGGGCGGCCGTCTCGTCCGCCAGCACGCGGGTGGTCACCCCCGCGTCGGTGAGCACCTCGGCCAGGGAGTCCAGCCGGGGGCGGGGTACACCGTCGCCGGCCAGGTCGATCTCCGCGAAGGGGCTGCCGTGTTCGATCACGCCGGGTGCCGTGCGGGTCGACTCCACACGGATGACGCCGGGGGCGACGCGGTCGGGGCGGTAGCGGGCGCGCAGGGTCGCGGGGTGTTCGACGCCGTTGAGGAGGGGGACGACGAGGGCGTCCCCGAGGCGGTCGGGTGCCAGGCGGGCGAGGGCGGTGTCCAGGCCCGTGTGCTTGACGGCGATCAGGCAGGCGTCCACCGGTTCGCGCAGTCGGGTGTCGGCCTCCACGGGGGCGGTGAAGTCGCCGAACAGGCGGCTGCGGACCCGGATTCCGTCGGTGCGCAGGGTGTCGGTCGTGGCTTCCCGGGCCAGGCAGACCACGCGGTGCCCGGAGCGGGACAGGAGGGCGGCGAGGAGGCCGCCGATGCCGCCGGGGCCGAGGACGGCCACGGTGCGCTGTGTCGTCACGAGGGTGTTCCTCTCGTCGGTCGGCCCCGGGGTTCGGTGGCCGCCTTCGGCGTGATCCTTCCAGGGCGGAGCGATCCGCGTGAGACTGGGGGCATGTGCCGGAGTATCAAGACGTTGCGCCCGCCCGTACTGCCCGAAGAGGCCACCGAGGACGAGATCCGCGCCGCCGCGCTGCAGTACGTGCGGAAGGTCTCGGGTTTCCGTGCCCCCGCCGCCCACAACCGCGAGGTCTTCGACCGGGCCGTGGAGGCCGTGGCGCAGGCCACGGCGGACCTGTTGGGGGGCCTGGAGGTGCGCGGGCGGTCCGTGCGGGAGGCGGGGTAGGCCCCGCTCGGGGTGTCCGGTGGGGGGGCGTGGGGCGGCTGCGGGGTGTCCGTCCAGACGCGGAACCGGTCAGGTTTTCGGGCGCCGGTGCGCCGGCGCGGGGTGCCCCACGTGCGGCTGGGGCCGGCGCGGTGCCGCGAGCGTAGGCGGAACCATGGCCAAATGTTGAACTTGCAAGCATCGATTAGGTACCCCTAACCTGGGTCCTCCATTCGGTACCGCCGCCCCCACGACCGGCCCGTCCCCGGCCGGCCCGACCGCACCGAAGAGGAGACCCCTCGTCATGTCCGCACGCCTCAATTCCGCTCAGCCCTACGTCCTCGGGCTCTTCCGCGTCGTCCTCGGCCTGCTCTTCGCGGTGCACGGTGCCGCCTCGCTCTTCGGCGTCCTCGGCGGCGCCATGGGCAGTGGCGGGACGATCCCGTCCGGCACCTGGCCCGGCTGGTACGCGGCCGTGATCCAGCTCGTCGCCGGCGGCCTCGTCCTGCTCGGCCTCGGTACCCGCGGTGCCGCGCTGATCGCCTCGGGCTCGATGGCGTACGCCTACTTCGACGTGCACCAGCGCGTCGCGCTGTGGCCCATCCAGAACGGCGGCGAGATGTCGGTGCTGTTCTGCTGGGCGTTCCTGCTGCTCGTCTTCACCGGCTCGGGCGCCTTCGGCCTCGACCGGCTGCTGACCCGGCGCACGGCGGCGACACGCCGGCCGGCCGCCGAGCAGACCCCGATAGCGGCCTGACCGGCCCCGCGCCACGGCGCCCCTCTCCGCACGGCGGGGAGGGGCGCCGTCACCGTTGAAGAGGCCGGTGATGGCCGGCGCGGCCCGACGGTGAAAACCCCGTTTTCGGTCGCATGTGCCCCCCTGGGCCCCTCTGTCACACCCGCGGCGTACGCTGTATGGCTGTCGTCGGGGGAGCTACGGGGGAGTCGGAGTGCTGGAGAGCCTGGGGTCACTGGCCGCCGGCCCATGGATCTACGCCATGGTGGGCCTGTCGGTGCTCCTCGACGTGTTCGTGCCGGTGCTGCCGAGCGGAGTGCTCGTCATCACGGCGGCCACGGCGGCCGCCGCCGGGTCCAGCGCGGCGGGTCACGTCCCGCACGACGTGCCGGACATCCTCGCCCTGACCCTCTCCGCCGCGACCGCCTCGGTCCTGGGCGATCTGGTCGCCTACCGGCTGGCCTGGCGGGGCGGTGAGCGCCTGGACCGCGCGATAGCCCGGTCCCGTCGGCTGACCGCCGCGCAGGAACGCCTGGGTGAGGCCCTGGCCCGGGGCGGCGGCGCCCTCGTGGTGCTGGCCCGCTTCGCCCCCGCCGGCCGTTCGGTGGTCTCCTTCTGCGCGGGCGCCGCGCACCGCCGCGCCCGTGACTTCTTGCCCTGGTCCGCGCTGGCCGGCCTGTCGTGGGCCGGCTACAGCGTCGCGCTCGGCTACTTCGGCGGCCGCTGGCTGGGTGCCACCTGGCTGGCCGCCGGGGTGTCGGTGGTGGCGCTGTTCGGGGCGGGGGCCGCGGCCGGGTTCCTGGTGCGGCGCAGGCCCGCGCAGCCGTAGCCCGCGACCTGCGTAGCCGTACCCCGCGACCTGGCCGTACTCCCGTGACGGCGCCGCCCTCCGCGACCGGGCGTGCGCGGCGGTCGGGAGGGCGGTCGGCTGGGCGGCGACGTCCGGCGGTGCCGGGGTCAGCAGCTCGCCAGGTAGTTCGTCAGCGCGGTCTTCTCCGCGGAGTCGACCGAGAGGTCGTAGTAGTACTTCACCTGCACCCAGGCGCGGACGTAGGTGCAGCGGTAGGCGGTGCGCGACGGCATCCAGGTGGCGGGGTCCTGGTCGCCCTTGGCCTGGTTCACGTTGTCCGTGACGGCGAGGAGCTGGGGCCGGGTGACGTCGTTGGCGAAGCCCTGCCGCTGGGCGGTGGTCCACTTGCTCGCGCCGGAGTCCCAGGCCTCGGCGAGCGGGACGAGGTGGTCGATGTCCACGTCGGAGGCGGCGGTCCAGGTGGCGCCGTCGTACGGCGAGTACCAGCTGCCGCTGGTGGCGGTGCAGGCGGAGTCGGTGACGACGTTCGTGCCGTCGCGCTTGAGGATCCACTCGCGGGTGTTGCAGGTGCCGGAGATGGTGATCCAGGTCGGGAAGAGGCTGCGGCTGTAGCCGGTGCGGTTCTCGGTGGCCACGGTCAGCTGGGAGAGGTAGCTGCGGGCGGTGGCGGCGCTCACCGGGGTGGGGAGGGCGGCGGAGGCGCTCGGGGAGTTGAACAGGGCGACGGAGGCTATCAGGCCCGTGAGGGCCGAGAGTATGCTCAGCCGTCGACGCGCGTAGAACCTGGACATGCGAACTCCCTTGCGGGGTGGGGGTTTTGGGCGCGAGCGAGGGAATGCTCGCGGTGCCGTGTTGCCGGGGGGTGAGCGCTCGGTGTGAATCTAGTGACGTGTGCATGACACGACAAGGTTCACTGCGGAACTTTCACGTCCCGTACCATGGGGAGCGCAGAAGGGGAGTAGCTCTTCGCCGGACCGTCGACATACTGCTCAGCCAGCCTGAGCCGGCGCCCGGAGGCGGATCCCGTACGGGCCGCCAGCGAGACCTTCGGCAAGCAGTGCACGCGCGTGCCCCTCGGCACGGGCGCAGTGTGCTGCCATGCCGAGGTGTCGCGTGTGACGTTCAACGCTCTCGGTGGGGCAGCCCCGACCGATTGAGGAATCTTGATCAGCATTACCGTGACGGCGCTCGTCTTCGGCGTCATCTTCCTCGCCGAACTGCCGGACAAGACCGCGCTCGCCGGTCTCGTCCTGGGCACCCGTTACCGGGCCTCCTACGTCTTCGCGGGCGTCGCCGCCGCCTTCCTGCTGCATGTCGTGCTCGCCGTCGCGGCCGGCAGCGTGCTCACCCTGCTGCCCCAGCAGATCGTGCACGCCCTCACGGGAGTCCTCTTCCTCGCCGGCGCGGCCGTGCTGCTGCTGAAGAAGGGGGAGGAAGAGGAGGAGATCCGTAGGCCCGCCGACCAGTCCTTCTGGAAGGTGGCCGGCACCGGCTTCATGCTCATCCTGGTCGCCGAGTTCGGTGACCTGACCCAGATCATGACGGCCAACCTCGCGGCCCGCTACGACGATCCGATCTCCGTCGGCCTGGGTGCGGTCCTCGGTCTGTGGGCGGTGGCCGGACTCGGCATCGTCGGTGGAAAGGCCCTGATGAAGCGGGTTCCGCTGCGGCTGATCACGCAGATCGCGGCGCTGCTGATGCTGGCGCTCGGTGTCTGGAGCCTGTACGAGGCGGTCGCCGGCTGAGCGAACGGCGGGTGAACGCCCGCCCGGGGTGGTGGCGCGATCCCGCCCCTATTTTGTACCGTAGAGAAACAAAGTGGCCCCCGCCCGTTTTCCCTGACCGGCGGGCGGGGCCGCCTTGTCCCGTTCTTCCTCCCTGGAGCTGCCGATGCCGGCCACCGTCCTCACCGCCCGCGCCTTCCTGCTCGACATGGACGGCACCCTCGTCAACTCGGACGCCGTGGTCGAACGCATCTGGCGGCGCTGGGCCGAGCGGCACGGCCTGGACGGCGACGAGGTGATGAAGGTCGTGCACGGCCGGCAGGGCCACGCGTCGATGGCGGTGCTGCTGCCCGACCGGCCGACGCGGCAGAACCTCGCCGACAACGCCCGCATGCTCGCGGAGGAGACCGCCGACCTGGACGGCGTGATCGAGGTGCCCGGCGCGGCCGCGTTCCTCGCCTCCCTGCGCGGGCTGCCGCACGCCCTGGTGACCTCCGCCGACGTCGCTCTGTCCACCGCCCGGATGGCCGCCGCCGGCCTGCCGCTGCCCGAGGTCCGCGTCACGGCGGAGTCGGTCGGCGCGAGCAAGCCGGATCCGGAGGGCTTCCTCAAGGGCGCGGCCGAACTCGGTATCGCCCCCGCCGACTGCGTGGTCTTCGAGGACTCAGGAGCGGGTGTCGCGGCGGGGAAGGCCGCTGGGATGCGCGTCGTGGGCGTCGGCCCGCGGGCCGGTGTCCACGGCCCCGACGTGGTCGTCCCCGACCTCACCCACGTGCGGGTCGAGGCCGCCGTGGACGGGGAGATACGGCTGCACGTGGGCGCCCACGCGGCCTGAGCTGCCCTGTCGCGCCTGCCCCGGGCCGGCGCCGGCCGGCGGCGCGTCGGCTCACGGACTCACGGCTGGGACGTCTCCGCCTCCAGGCTCGCCCTGGTGGCCGGGCCGTAGACGCCGAGGTCGTCGGAGACGATGCCGCGGGCCCACTGGTAGTTGCGCACGGCGTCCTGCACGGGGCGGGTGAAGACGCCGGTCACCTGGTCGCCGTACAGGTTGAGCTGCTTCAGGCGGAGTTGGAGTTCGGTGACCTCGGGGCCCTCGTCGCCCAGGCGCAGCACCGGGGGCCGGCTGGTCGGCGCGGCTTTCGGACTGCCGGTCGACGGGCTCGGCGAAGCCGGGTGGGACGCGCCTTCGGTGACCGTGGGCGACGGGGACGGCGAGGTGAGGGTGGGCGACGGCGTCGGCTCGGCCGACGGGGTCGTGCGCGCCGGGGCCGTGTGACGCGGAGCGGGCGACGCGGGCCCCGGCGAGGTGGCCGTGGCCGTCACCTCGGGCACGCTCTGCCGCACCTCCTGGGCCACCCGGTTCCGCGACGGCGCGTGGTAGGAGAGCAGCCCGCTCGCGACCCCGGCCGCCGCCACGACCACGACCCCGGCGGCGGCCGCCAGGACAATCCGCCGCGAACGACGCCTCGCCTCTCCGGCGAGAGCTCCACCGCTCCTCGCGCCTGCCCCGGCCGACGGCTCCGGCCCCGGCAGCAGGGGCTCGACGCCACCCGGCCCTCCGGGGCCACCAGTCAGCCCGTCGGGGCCACCAGCAGGGCTCGGCGGCGGCTCGGCGATCACCGGCGGTCGCACCCGATCCCCGATGGGGGGTACCGGACGCGTCGGGTCATCGGCGGCCGGCAGAGGAGGGGTCCGCTGCCCGGAGACCGGCGTCCCCCGCGTCTCGCTCCGCGCCCGAGCCGTCGCCTCCTCGGTCGCCGGCAGCGGCCGCGTTCGTTCCTCGGCGCCCGGTACAACACGCGCCGGGTTCTCGGCGTCTGCCGCGCTACGCGGCGCGTCCTGGGCGTCCGCCGCCCTTCGCGCCGGGTTCTCGGCGTCTGCCGCGCTACGCGCCGCGTCCTGGGCGTCCGCCGCCCTTCGCGCCGCGCTCTCGGCGTCCGCCGCCGTGCGCGCCGCGCTCTCGGCGTCCGCAGCCCCGGGCGCCGCACCCCAGGCGCCCGCAGCTCCGCGTCCTGCCTCCTCCACGCCCCGTCCGCCCCCGGGAACCTCGTCGTCCTCCACGGCTCCCGGGACCTCGACGTACGGCCGGATGCGCAGGGGGTCGAAGTCCTCCGCTGCTGCTGCCTCGGCCGTGCGGGTGGCGCGCAGGGCGTCCGCGGCGCGGCGGGTGCAGTCGCAGGACGGGGTGTTGTCCGGTCCCCTCGGCGCTCCGCACTCGGGGCAGGTGAGGCCCGTCGGTTCCGTCACGCGTCGTCCCTCCCCTCGGGAAGTCCCGAGTTTATGCAGACGTCCTCCACATCCGCCCCGGCGGAACACGCGGCAAACCAGCCATACAGGGAACTCAACAGGCCATGTACGGCCATACCGCCCACGATGGGAGGTGTGCACCCGAGCCCCGGGAGGTCTTCATGGCCCTGGACACGCACGGAACGGCCAAGGACGCGCGGGCCGACGAGCACGTCGCCGGCAATGTGCTCGTCTCGATCGGCGCCCTGCTGCTCGGGTTGCTGCTCGCCGCGCTCGACCAGACCATCGTGTCGACCGCGCTGCCCACCATCGTCAGCGACCTGGGCGGCCTCGAGCACCTGTCCTGGGTGGTGACCGCCTATCTGCTCGCCTCCACGGCCGCGACCCCGCTGTGGGGCAAGCTCGGCGACCAGTACGGGCGCAAGAGGCTGTTCCAGACCGCGATCGTCATCTTCCTGATCGGGTCCGCGCTGTGCGGCATGGCGCAGGACATGCCGCAGCTGATCGGCTTCCGGGCGCTGCAGGGCCTGGGCGGCGGCGGGCTGATGGTGCTGTCGATGGCGATCGTCGGCGACGTCGTGCCGCCCCGTGAACGGGGGCGCTACCAGGGGCTGTTCGGCGCCGTGTTCGGCGCGACCAGCGTGCTCGGGCCGCTGCTGGGCGGCCTGTTCACCGAACACCTCAGCTGGCGCTGGGTGTTCTACATCAACGTGCCGGTCGGGATCGTCGCGCTCGCCGTGATCGCCACCACCCTGCGCATCCCGCGCAAGAGCGCCCGCCACGTCATCGACTACCTCGGCACCTTCCTGATCGCCGCCGTCGCCACCTGCCTGGTGCTGGTCGCCTCGCTCGGCGGCACGACCTGGCGCTGGGGCTCGCCGCAGATCATCGGGCTCATCGTGCTGGGTGTCGTCCTCGCCGTCGCCTTCGTCGGGGTGGAGAGCCGGGCCGCCGAACCCGTCCTGCCGCTCAAGCTGTTCCGCATCCGCACCTTCACCCTGTCCGCCGTCATCAGCTTCATCGTCGGCTTCGCCATGTTCGGCGCGATGACGTACCTGCCGACCTTCCTCCAGGTGGTCCACGGCGTCTCGCCGACCGTGTCCGGGATCTACATGCTGCCGATGGTGTTCGGCCTGCTGCTGTCCTCCACCGTCTCCGGGCAGATCGTCAGCCGCACCGGCCGCTGGAAGGTCTTCCCGATCGCGGGCACCGCCGTCACCGCGATCGGCCTGCTCCTGCTGCACCGGCTCGACGAGCACAGCTCGACCGCCCAGATGAGCGTCTACTTCTTCGTCTTCGGCCTGGGCCTCGGCCTGGTCATGCAGGTGCTCGTGCTGATCGTGCAGAACGCGGTGTCGTACGAGGATCTCGGCGTCGCCACCTCGGGCGCGACCTTCTTCCGTTCCATCGGCGCGTCCTTCGGCGTCGCCATCTTCGGCACCGTCTTCGCGAGCCGCCTCGCCGACAAGCTCGCCGACGCCTTCCGCGGGGTGCGGCTGCCGCCAGGCGTCTCGGCCGACGCGCTCAAGGCCGACCCGCGCGGCATCGCCGCCCTGCCCGCCTCGCTGCGCACTCCGGCCCTGCACGCCTTCGCGTCCGCTATCACCGACGTGTTCCTCTACGCCGCCCCGGTCGCTCTCCTCGGCTTCGTCCTGGCCTGGTTCCTGAAGGAGGACCGGCTGCGCGGCTCGGTCACCGCGCCGGACCTCTCCGAGACCATCCCGCCCAACCCGGTCGAACGCTCCTCGAACGACGAGATGTGCCGCGCGCTGTCGGTGCTGGGCACCCGCGACGGCCGCCGGGAGATCTACCGGAAGATCACCGAGCGGGTCGGGAGCGACCTGCTGCCCGCCGCCGGCTGGATGCTGCTGCGCATCCGCAAATACGGCTCGGTGGAACCTGGGATGCTCGCCGAGCGCACCGACGTCCCCCTGGAGGTCGTCCTCGCCGCGGAACGCCAGTTGGAGGAGCGGCGCCTGGTCGCCCGCCAGGGCCTGGACCTGACACTCACCGAGTCCGGCGGCCAGGTCGCCGAACGGCTCGCCCGGGCACGCGAGGAGTCCCTGGCCGAGCTGCTCGGCGACTGGTGGCAGCCGGGCCGTTCCACCGACCTGGCGCAGCTGGTGCGGGACCTCTCGGGCGAGCTGTGCGGCTCGGAGCGCGAGCGGCCGCACACCGTCACGGCGCGGGACGTCAGGTGACGGCCTCGCGGTCCCGCAGCTCCTTGCGGAACCAGTGCTCGGCATACGGGTCGTCGTTGTGCGGCCCGGTCTCCGTGTAGCCGAGCCGGGCGTACAGGGCGCGGGCCTCCACCAGGTCGGCGCGGGTGTCGAGGATCATCCGCCGCGCCCCCAGGGCGCGGGCCGCGTCCTCGGCGTCGGCCACCAGGAGCGCGGCCCCGCCCCGGCCGCGCATCCCCTCGGACACGAACACCCGGGTGAGTTCGGCGGTCTCCGCGTCGAGCAGCCGGACGCCCGCCGATCCGGCCGGCTCGCCGTCGTACCGGGCGATCAGCAACGCGCCCTTCGGCGGGGCGAGTTCGGCGCCGGTCGTGGCGGCGATCGCGCGCTCCAGCTCGGCCGGGCCGGTGCGGTGCCCTTCGTGCAGCAGGTACCAGCGGTCGCTGACCTCCGTGTAGTACGCCCGCCACAGCGCGAGGGCGGCCGGCGAGTCGTACGGCTCCGGGGCGACGGTCCATGTCATGCCGGCCATTCTCGGCCGCCGACGCGCACCCCCCGCAACCGGAAATAGGGCTCGGTGACCGCGGGGCCGTCGACCGTCGCGCCGTCCGGTGGACCGGCGGCCGTTTGCGGGGGGTGTTCCGGGTCACACGAAGGGAGAACCGGCCAGCGGGGCCGGTCCGATCCGGAAGGCAACCATGTCCACAGGCATGATCATCGCTGTCATCGTGATCGTGGCGGTCGTGGTCCTCGTCGCCGCCCTTCTGACTCTGCGCGCCCGCGGCCGGCACGGCGGGCCGGACCTCAAGAGGCGCTTCGGGCCCGAGTACGAGCGTACGGTCGCCCGGCACGACGGGGACACCCAAGCCGCCGAACGTGAGCTGGCGGAGCGCGTCGAACGCCACGGCGGGCTGCGGGAACGCCCGTTGGAGCCCGCAGAACGGGAACGGTACGCGGACCGCTGGACGGCCGTGCAGGAGCGGTTCGTGGACGCGCCGCGGGAGGCGGTGGCCGAGGCCGACCGGCTGCTCGCGGAGGTCGCCGGCGTCCGCGGCTACCCGGACGGCGGACGCTACGAGGAGCAGCTCGCCGCGCTGTCCGTGCACCACGCCGACCACGTCGACGGCTACCGCCGGGTGCACCGCGTCGCCCGGGACGGGGCGGCCACCGGGGCGGACGGCTCCGGTACCGGGACCGAGGAGCTGCGGACGGCACTGGTGGACGCCCGCGCCCTCTTCGACGACCTGATCGACACCGGCGGGACGACCGACCGGCACCGTACCCACGCCCACGCGGGCGCCGCTTCCGGCGACGGCCACGGTGACGGCCGCCGGTCCGGCGGCACCGACGGGACCCGCCCCCACGCGTGGTCCTTCAGCAAGAGCCACCCGAAGGAGAGCTGAGCCATGGCCCAGGACAGGGAGACCGGGCCGGGCCGCGAGCGGTACCCGGCCGGGGAGGACGTCTCCGGTACGACACGGCGGCCGGACGACGAGCGGCGACCCGGTGAGCGGCTCCCGGGCGAGCCGGTGACGCCCGAGCGGCTGTCGCCGGAACCGGTCGCGGACGAGCGGTACGGCGGCCACGACGAGTACGACCGGCAGGACGTCTACGACCGGAGCGCCCGCGATGCCCGTGCGGGTACGACGGCGGGCGAGCGGGAAGGCCGGGCGGGCACGACGCCGGACGACCGCTACGACGGGTGGTCGTCCGCCGCCGACGACGTGACCGGCGCGGCCGGGTCCCCCACCGAGGCCCGGGACGCGCGAGGCGAGACGCGGACGGGGGCGCCGGGCGACGGCAACCAGGGCACCACCGGAGGTACCCCCGGCGCCCTCGGACGCACCCCCGGCGCCACCGGAACAGGCCGGGAGGACATCGCCTCGGGCGGCTCGATGCCCGACGACGGACTCGGCGCGCCCTCGCCCGGTGGGCTGAGCGGACGTGAGGCGACGACGACGAACGGCCGGGGCACGGACTCCTGGCCGGCCGCGCCCGCCGGGGCCCGGGGCGGTGCCGAGGAGGCCGGCGGGAGCACCCCGCTGATGCCGCACGAGGAGACGGAGCACTGGGAGTCGGAGCTGCGCCGTACGGCCGCGGGGTTCGTGGACGAGCCCAGGGCCGCGGTGGAGGAGGCCGACCGGGAGCTGGAGGAGATCGCCGCGCGCTTCAGCGAGGCGGTGACGCGCCGCCGCCGCACCCTGCGCATGTCCTGGCAGGACGAGGAGGGCGGGCGGGCCCGCGAGGCCGACACCGAGCAGCTCAGGCTGGCCCTGCGGGACTACCGGGAGCTGGCCGGACGCCTGCTGCATCTGTGAACGCCGGGCTGACGCACACCTGAACACATCTGAACGCCTGGGCCCGCCGCCGCGGCGGGCCCTGCGCGTGCGTCCTGGGCCGTGTCCGGCCCAGGGCCTGTTGCGAAAGTGGTCCTCTGCCGTGCGACGCCCGGCCGCCCTTCGGGCGACGAGGCCACTTTCGCAACAGGCCCTAGGCGTCCGTGACCCGCGCGTCCTTCGCCGCCGCCCGCAGTCTGCGCCACTCCTGGACGACCTCGTCGACGTCGTACGGCTTCTTGCCCAGCGGCGGGCCGGGCGGCGGCTTGAACATCATGTCGCGGATCTTCACGTTGACCTCGGTGATGATCTGCCGGACGGCCCGCTCCGAGGGGGCCGCGTAGGCCGCCGCGAGGGCGTCCTCGGCCTCCTTGCGCAGGGCCAGCGCGGGCGGCAGCACCGCGAGGCCCTCGCGGGCCATCTTCCGCTTGATCCACCACAGTTCGTCGTACGTGGAGTCGAGATCCGCGGGCAGCGGCTCGCCCACCCCCGGCAGCCGCTCGAACTCGCCCCGGCCCTGCGCGTCGCGGATCTGCTTGTCGACCCACGACTCGAACGGGACACCGGGTGGCTTTCGCTCGGTCATGAACCCATTGTGCCGGACGCGGCCCGGCCGGGCGTTTTATCATGCGGCGGCGGAGCCGCGGACCGGCCACCGCACGATGCCGGCGACGGCGGCGTCGCGACAGGGACGTCTGGTGGCGTCGCAGCTTCTTCAGGGGGAATCGCACGTGCTCGAACTGACCATGGCCACCGTCTCCGGGGCCGACGCGGGTGCCACGGCCGGCATGACGATGGCCGACGCGCCCAGCGAGCCGGGCGCCGTGCTGCGGGTGGGCCGGGACGCGGCCGTGTGCCGGCTCGTCACCCCCGAGGACTGGCTGTTCGTCTCCCGGGTGCACCTGGAGTTCCAGTGCGGCCCGGACGGTGTCTGGCAGTTGTCCTGGCTGCGCGGCTCGCAGGCCGAGCCGTCCGCCGAAGTCCGGCTCATCGTCGGGGAGTACGCGCAGACCGTGGCCTACGGCGGGGCGGTGCAGCTGCCGCGCGGCGGCTCCGGCGAGGTCGTCGTGCAGGACCGCACCGGACCGCGCAGCGTCAACGTGGGCTTCTACCACGAGGCGTGAGCCCGGGCGGCCTCAGCCCAGCACCCGGGCCAGCGCGAAGCCGTCGTACCCCTTGCTGCCCACCGTCTGCACCGCGGTGCCGGTGAGCCGGGGGTGCGAGGCGATCAGGTCGATGGCGGCGCGGGTGCCGACGATGTCGGGGGCCGAGCTGTCGGCGTCGGTGACCCCGCCGCCGCGCACCACGTTGTCCAGCACGATGAGGCTGCCCGCGCGGGAGAGCCGCAGCGCCCACTCCACGTAGTGCCGGTTGTTCACCTTGTCGGCGTCGATGAAGACCAGGTCGAAGGGGGCCGGGTTCTCGTCGGCGAGCTTGGGCAGCGACTCCAGCGCCGGTCCGACCCGCACCTCCACGATCCGCTCCAGGCCCGCACGGGCGATGTTGCGGGTCGCCACGTCCGCGTGCTTGGCGTTGTACTCCAGGGAGATCAGCCGGCCGTCGGCGGGCAGGGCGCGGCCCAGCCAGATCGTGCTGTAGCCGCCGAGGGTGCCGATCTCCAGGATGTTCCGCGCGCCCTGGATCTGCGCGAGCAGTTGCAGGAACTTGCCCTGGGGCGCGGTGACGGCGATGTGCGGCAGCCCTGCGGCCTCGCTGTCGCGCAGGGCCGCTTGCAGCGCCTCGTCGTCCGGTGCCAGATGGCTGCTGAAGTAGAAGTCGACGTCGTCCCAGAGCTGCGAACCGCTCATGCGCCTGCTGCCTTTCCCGAGTGTCCGTCCGTCCACATGAATGGTCTCAGCAGAGCGGCGCGGACGGGGTGACCGGCGGAGGGGCGGCACGGTCGGCGGGGGCGGCAGCGGCCGCAGGGAGCGTCGTACGAGGGCCGGCGCGGTGGCGGGATCGACGGTCGTGACCGCCGTGGGCGGGCCGTCGCCGGCTGTCGGCGAGCGGCCGGCGGCCGGGCGCGGCGGTCGGCTCGACGCCATCCGCGCATCCGCGCGCGCAGCGGGGAAAGCCCCGAACGAGCCCGCTCGGGCGCGGAGCCCCAGGGGTCCCCCCTGAATCGCGGGCTCGGTGCCGTCCGACGGGCGGCGGAGAACCGGCTGAGGCGGGGCGCGGCGCTCGGCGCCACCGGGCCAGCCCGCTCGGGCGCGGAGTCCCAGGGTGCGGGAATCCGCGCGACCCCCCGAATCGCGGGCTCGGTGCCGTCCGACGGGCGGCGGAGAACCGGCTGAGGCGGGGCGCGGCGCTCGGCGCCACCGGGCCAAGCCCGCTCGGGCGCGGAGTCCCAGGGTGCGGGAATCCGCACGGCCCCTCGAATCGCGGGCTCGGTGCCGTCCGACGGGCGGCGGAGAACCGGCTGAGGCGGGGCGCGGCGCTCGGCGCCGCCGGGCCAAGCCCGCTCGGGCGCGGAGTCCCAGGGTGCGGGAATCCGCGCGGCCCCTCGATTCGCGGGCTCGGTGCCGTCCGACGGGCGGCGGAGAACCGGCTGAGGCAGGGCGCGGCGCTCGGCGTCACCCTGCCGGGGTGTCGCGGGCGGCGCGGGGCGGTTCGTGGTCGTCGGGCGCCGCCCACGCGCGCCGGGCCGGGGGACCGCCGGGTGAGCGCGGCCGGGCGCGGTCCCCGGAAGCGCGGGAAACCACGTGGCTCCTGGGGTACGGGACCGCGCGGCGTCCCCTCGGGCCGCGGCCCGACGGGCGCCGGGAGAGCGCCGAGCGAGCCCGGCGGGGCGAGGTCCCTGGGGCGCCCAGACGGTCACTGGGGCGCGAAGCACCACGTGGCCCCGGGGTGCGGGACATCGCGCGGCCCGGGGTGCGGACACCGCGCGGCCCCCGGACCGCGGCTCCCGCAGGGCTCAGCGGCCTTCGACGGACGGTGCCGAACCCGGCAGCGGCCGGCCGGCGGACTCGGTCATCCGCCAGACCGCGAAGCCGCCCACGACCGCGGCGGCCATCATGTAGTACGCGGGCATCATCATGTTGCCGGTCGCGCCGATCAGCGCGGTGACCACCAGCGGGGTGGTGCCGCCGAACAGGGACACCGACACGTTGAAGCCGATCGACAGGGAGCCGTAGCGGACCCGGGTCGGGAAGAGCGCGGGCAGTGCGGCGGGCATGGCGGCGGTGAAGCAGACCAGCAGCAGACCCAGGGCGCCCATACCGAGACCCACGGCCAGCAGGCTGCCCTGGCGGATCAGCAGCAGGGCCGGGACGGACAGCAGCAGGAAGCCCGCACAGCCCACGGCGATGACGGGGCGGCGGCCGACCCGGTCGGTCAGAGCGCCGGCGAACGGCTGGACGATCATCATCAGGGCCATCACGGCGAGCACGACCAGCAGCCCGTGGGTCTCGTCGTACTTCAGCTCACTGGTGAGGTAGCTGGGCATGTACGACAGCAGCATGTAGTCGGTGACGTTGAAGACCAGCACCAGGCCCATGCACAGCAGCAGCGCCTTCCACTGGCCCGCGACCATCTCGCGCAGCGGCACCTTCGGCCGGGCGGCCTCCGCCTTCTCGACCTCGGCGGCGAAGGCCGGGGTCTCCTCCAGGCGCATCCGCAGGTAGAGGCCGATGATGCCCATCGGGCCCGCGATCAGGAACGGGATCCGCCAGCCCCAGGAGAGCAGGTCGTGCGTCGACAGCAGGGCGGTCATCAGGGTGACCAGGCCCGCGCCGCCGATGTACCCGGCCAGCGTGCCGAACTCCAGCCAGCTCCCGAAGAAGCCGCGCTTGCGGTCCGGTGCGTACTCGGCGATGAACGTCGAGGCGCCCGCGTACTCGCCGCCGGTGGAGAAGCCCTGCACCAGGCGGGCGGCCAGCAGGAGCAGCGGCGCTCCGACACCGATCGTCGCGTACGACGGGATCAGGCCGATCGCGAAGGTGCCGGCCGCCATCATGATCATGGTGACGGCGAGGACCTTCTGGCGTCCCACGCGGTCGCCCAGCGGGCCGAAGACCATGCCGCCGAGCGGGCGGACCAGGAAGGCCGCGGCGAAGGCGCCGAAGGTGGAGAGCAACTGCGCGGTCGGGTTGCCCGAGGGGAAGAAGACCTTGCCCAAGGTGACCGCGATGTAGCTGTAGACACCGAAGTCGAACCACTCCATCGCGTTGCCGAGCGCGGCCGCCTTCACGGCGCGCTTGACGAGGGCGGGGTCGGTGACGGTGACGTCGGACGCCTTGCGGGCCCTGGGGATCTTCAGGGAGGGGGTGACGGCTGTGACGGTCGCCAAAACGGGGCTCGCCTACCTTTCGACGGGGACAGGGCGCGACCCGGACGGCGGCGGTGGCGTGCGACGGGCCGAAAAACGACGATAGGGGGCGTTGAGGCCCTTACGTCCCGTACGCGAGTAGATGCATAACGCAGCTAAAGGGTGCGTACGCAGGTGCGTCTGCCCCCTTTCGGCCAGCAACAACGGCCCTCCGCTGTGATCCTTGTCGCGTCACCGAGCGGACATTTCGGACGTCCGGAGGAGCGTGCGGCCCCCGGCGGAGCGCCGGAGGCCGGGGTCGAGGCCGGGTTCCGGACGGTTCCTACAGCCGCTGGATGATCGTCCCGGTCGCGAGCCCGCCGCCCGCGCACATCGTGATCAGCGCGAACTCCTTGTCGGCGCGTTCCAGCTCGTGCAGAGCGGTGATGATGAGACGGGCGCCGGTCGCGCCTACAGGGTGGCCGAGCGCGATCGCGCCGCCGTTGACGTTCACCTTCTCCAGGTCCTGCTCGAAGACCTGGGCCCAGCTCAGCACGACGGAGGCGAACGCCTCGTTGATCTCGACCAGGTCGATGTCCCGCAGGGTCATGCCCGCCTTGCCCAGCACGGCGTGGGTGGCGTCGATGGGGCCGTCGAGGTGGAAGTGCGGATCCGCGCCGACCAGCGCCTGGGCGACGATCCGGGCGCGCGGCCTGAGCTTCAGGGCGCGCGCCATGCGCTTGGACGCCCACATGACGGCCGCGGCGCCGTCGGAGATCTGCGAGGAGTTCCCGGCGGTGTGGACGGCGGTCGGCATCACCGGCTTCAGGCCCGCCAGCGCCTCCGGCGAGGTGTCGCGCAGTCCCTCGTCCCGGTCCACCAGCCGCCACATGCCCTGCCCGGCGTGCTGCTCCTCCTCGGTGGTGGGCACCTGCACGGCGAAGGTCTCCCGCTTGAAGCGCTCCTCCGCCCAGGCGTGCGCCGCCCGCTCCTGCGAGAGCAGGCCGAGCGCGTCCACGTCCGCACGGGTCAGGCCGCGGTGCCGGGCGATCCGCTCGGCCGCCTCGAACTGGTTGGGCAGGTCGACGTTCCACTCGTCCGGGAACGGTTTGCCGGGCCCGTGCTTGGAGCCGGAGCCCAGCGGCACCCGGGACATCGCCTCGACCCCGCAGCTGATGCCGACGTCGATCACGCCGGCCGCCACCATGTTGGCCACCATGTGCGAGGCCTGCTGCGACGAGCCGCACTGGCAGTCGACGGTCGTCGCCGCCGTCTCGTACGGCAGCCCCATGGTCAGCCAGGCCGTGCGCGCGGGGTTCATGGACTGCTCGCCGGCGTGGGTCACCGTGCCGCCGACGATCTGCTCGACCGCGTCGGCGGGGATGCCGGTGCGGCCGAGCAGTTCACGGTAGGTCTCGCCCAGCAGGTAGGCGGGGTGCAGATGGGCGAGCGCGCCGCCGCGCTTGCCGATCGGGGTGCGTACGGCTTCGACGATCACGGGTTCCGCGGCCATGGGGGTGCGTCCTCTCCTCGGTCGCCCGCGCGGCGCGGGAGCGTCCCGGCCCGCCCGCCACGCAGAACTAGAACGCGTACTAGTTCTGGTCGAAGTCTGCTGACATGGTGTCCGTCGCCGCAAGGGTCGTGCAGCCTCCGAAGTCGTGATCTGCACGAATTACCCACGCAATTGAGGCCGACGCATGTCTTGCCACTTGTAGAACCCGTTACTACCTTCACGGCAGCCGTATACCTGATGGACCGTCAGAACGGACGACGGGAGCCGCCGATGCACTGCCCCGCGCTGCCCGACGGGTTCGACTTCACCGACCCCGACCTGCTGCACCACCGCGTGCCCCTCCCGGAGTTCGCCGAGCTGCGCCGCACCGAACCGGTCCGCTGGATCCCCCAGCCCCAGGGCTTGGCGGGCTTCGCCGACGAGGGCTACTGGGCCGTGACCCGGCACGCGGACGTCAAGTACGTCTCCACCCACCCGGAGATCTTCTCCTCCACCCTCAACACCGCGATCATCCGCTTCAACGAGCACATCGAACGCGACGCGATCGACGCCCAGCGGCTGATCCTGCTGAACATGGACCCGCCCGAACACACCCGGGTCCGCCAGATCGTGCAGCGCGGCTTCACGCCACGTTCCATCCGGGCTCTTGAGGACCGGCTGCGCGCCCGCGCCGAGGGCATCGTCACCGCCGCCCGCGCCCGCTCGGGCCCCTTCGACTTCGTCACGGAGGTCGCCTGCGAACTGCCCCTCCAGGCCATCGCCGAACTGATCGGCGTTCCCCAGGAGGACCGGTCGAAGATCTTCGACTGGTCCAACCGGATGATCGCCTACGACGACCCCGAGTACGCGATCACCGCGGAGGTCGGCGCGCAGTCGGCCGCCGAGATCATCGCCTACGCCATGAACATGGCCGCCGAACGCAAGCAGTGCCCCGCCCACGACATCGTCACGACCCTCGTGGCCGCCGAGGACGAAGGCAACCTCAACTCCGACGAGTTCGGCTTCTTCGTGCTCATGCTGGCGGTGGCGGGCAACGAGACCACCCGCAACGCCATCACCCACGGCATGCACGCCTTCCTCACCCACCCCGCACAGTGGGACCTCTTCACACGCGAGCGCCCGGCGACCACCGCCGAGGAGATAGTCCGCTGGGCGACCCCGGTCAACGCCTTCCAGCGCACCGCCACCCAGGACACCGAACTCGGCGGGGCCCGGATCGCGAAGGGCGACCGGGTGGGCCTGTTCTACGCCTCCGCCAACCACGACCCCGAGGTCTTCGCCTCGCCCGACGCCTTCGACGTCACCCGCGACCCCAACCCGCACCTCGGCTTCGGCGGCGGCGGACCCCACTACTGCCTCGGCAAGTCCCTGGCGGTCCTGGAGATCGACCTGATCTTCAACGCCCTGGCGGACGCCATGCCGACCCTGCGCCTGGCAGGCGAACCGCGCCGGCTGCGCTCGGCCTGGATCAACGGGGTCAAGGAACTCCGGGTCACCACGGGCTGAGCCCCCGAACGGGGCCGACGGCTCCCGGCGCCGCCGGCCCACCCCGAGGGAGGCAGGAACAACCCGTCCCTATGCCCTGTTCCTGCCTCCCCCGAGCTTCCGCGCCCCGAATCCCCGCACCCTCGAATCCCGCGTCCCCGAACCCGTCGCCGCTCACTCGCGGCCCGACGCCACCACGGCCAGCACCCCCGCGGCCGCCGCCGCGACCAGCAGCGGGACGCCGAGACCGAGGTGGAGGACCAGCCAGGCGCCGAGCGCGGCGCCCACGACCATCGCGACCACCGACGCCGTACGGCGCGGGGAACGCCGGCCACTGCCGTCGCCGAGGCGGGAGTCGGCGGCCAGGCCCGTCAGGGTCATCGTCAGCACCGTGGTCGTCAGGTCCGGCACGCCCAGCCTGCGCACGGTGGCGTTGCGCAGGCCCATCGCGAAGGCGGTGAGCGCGATCAGGGCGTAGCGGGTGCCGGTCGTGCCCGGCCAGCCGAAGCCCACCGCCGCCGCCGGTCCGACCAGCAGCGCCTCCGCCGCCAGGATCGACCGCGCCCATCTGCGGCGCGAGCCCCGCCCGTACCGCGCCGCCGCCCGGCCGCCCACCACCGCACCCAGCAGGAAGCAGACCAGCGAGGTGGCGGTACCCGGGACCGAGAAGCCGGGCGCCCCGGCGGCGGCGAACCCGAGGACCACCACGTTGCCGGTCATGTTGGCGGTGAAGACCCGGCCGAGGCCCAGATAGCTCACCGCGTCGATCAGGCCGCTGCCCACCGTCAGCACCAGCAGCACGGCCACCAGCCGTACCCCGCGCCCCTCCGGGCCGGCCGTCGGTGTCGTCATCGTTCCTCCTCGGACGCCCCGGCGAAGCCTGCGTCCGCGGCCATCCGGGCATGACGAATCCGGTCATGGCAGAGGACACGCCCGCGACGGGGGAAAAGCAGCCCGGTCGGCGGATGCGGGGAGTCGGCGCGGGGCGGGCGCGGCCGCGCCGGGGGGCACGGGCGCCGACTCCGCCGTGGCTCCGGCCGCCGTGCCGCTCGCCCGCGTCCGGACATGCGCGCGCACCCTCGCCGGGTGCGGGGCGAGGGTGCGGGTGCGTAAGGGGGGCCCGTCGACCGTGCGGGTCGTACCGGGCGGCCCTGGCCGGCGTCGCGCGCTGGTTCACAGCGGGGCGGCCGAGGGCGGGGTCATGCGAAGGGGGGTGGGCCGTACGCGGCCCGGGGGTGCTGCTGCCGGCCGGCTCAGTACCAGCCGTTGGCCTGCCAGAAGGACCAGGCCTTGGCCGGGCTGCCGTAGCGGGAGTTCATGTAGTCCAGGCCCCACTTGATCTGGGTGGCCGGGTTGGTCTTCCAGTCGGAACCGGCCGAGGCCATCTTCGAGCCCGGCAGCGCCTGGACCAGGCCGAAGGCGCCGGAGGAGCTGTTGGTGGCGGCGGGGTTCCAGCCGCTCTCGTGCTCCACGATCTTGCTGAACGCGTTGTACTGCGCGGCGTCCGGGATCATCTTGTGCGCGATCGCCTGGGCGGAGGAGGCCGTGGAGGGCGCGGCCTGGGCGGGCGCCGCGGTCAGCGCCATGCCGGCGGTGGCGGCGGCCAGGGCGGCGGCGGTGAGGGCCTTCTTCGGGGAAGCGATGCGGCGGACGAAGGAGACGGACACGGAGAACCTCTTGCGTCGGGGACGGGGGATCGCCCGCATCCGGACCACCTGACGCGGTGGCCGCATACGTCGGCGCCCGGACCCGTTCGGGCTCGTGGCGCCTGGCGACGTCGTCCAGACAAACAGGCCCGAGGCGCGTCCGCAATGACCCCTTTTACTAGTTGTGGCCGGATCTGCGGCTCGGACCACCCGTGTGGCGTGGCTCTCAAAGCGCAGGTCGGAAGGGGTGCGCGAGAGGGCGTATCGGACATTTGCCGCTACGGCCCCGGATCGTAGGTGACCTGCGTCATGTGGGGTGCTTCACCGGCCGCCTCACGCTCCGCAGCCGGACGCTCACGGGGCGGGTGCGTCGAATGTGACCGCGGTCTCGAAGGCGGCCCGCCGGGTGGCCCGGCGCAGCGCGCGCAGCAGCGCCGGCCCGACGAACAGGGTCAGCAGGACCGTGCAGACCGCCCGGCCCAGGTCCCAGCCCATGGAGGTGGCCAGGCAGTACGCGGCGAACCGGGCCAGGTTGGCCGGGACCGTCGCGTGCGGGTCGAAGGCGATGTTCGAGGTGAGGGCGCCCATGAACGGCCAGCCGGCCAGGTTCATGACCGTGCCGTAGGCGAAGGCGGCGGCGAAGCCGTAGCCCGCGAGCAGCAGCAGTTCCCCTCGGCCGCGCAGCCGGGACCGGCCGGGCAGCAGCCCGGCGCCCATGGTGAACCAGCCCATGGCCAGCATCTGGAACGGCATCCACGGCCCGACCCCGCCGGTGAGCAGCGCGGACGCGAACATCGTGACCGAGCCGAGCACGAACCCGAAGCCGGGACCCAGCACCCGGCCGCTGAGCACCATGAGGAAGAACATGGGCTCGATCCCGGCGGTGCCCGCGCCGACCGGGCGCAGCGCCGCCCCGGTCGCGGCCAGCACACCCAGCATCGCCACGGCCTTCGGGCCGAGACCGGACTCGGAGATCGTCGCCGCCACGACGGCGACCAGCAGCACCAGGAGACCGGCGAACAGCCAGGGCGCGTCCTCGGCGTGCGCGCTGAGCCGCGAGCTGGGCGGAGCGAGGAAGGGCCAGCAGAAGGCCACCACACCCACCGCGCTGACCAGCCCGAGCGCGGCCAGGGAGCGGGGGCCGAGAGGTACGGCGCGCACGGCGCGTGCGGGACGGCTGGGACGGGTGGTGCGCGTGGGGCCGGTTGGACGGGCGGCGTCGACGGGACCCGGGGAGCCGGCGGAGCCGGGGGAGCGGTCGTGGCCCGTGCGGTCCGTGCCGGTGCCGTGCGTCCTTTCGGTGTCGCGGGCGCTGGGGGCCTCGCCGCCTTCGCCGGTGCGGTCCGGGCGTGGGGTGTGCGCGGTCGTCATGCCAGGGCCTTCCGTACCTCGGCCACCGTCAGCCAGCGCTGCGGGGCCAGGATCTTGGTGACCTGCGGGGCGAAGGACGGCGAGGAGACCACGATCTCCGCAGTCGGGCCGTCCGCGATCACCTCGCCGTCGGCGAGCAGCACCACCCGGTGCGCGATCTCGGCCGCCAGCTCCACGTCGTGGGTGGCCAGCACGATGGCGTGCCCCTCGGTGGCCAGCCCGCGCAACACCGCGACCAGGCGGGCCTTGGCCGCGTAGTCCAGACCGCGCGTCGGCTCGTCGAGCAGCAGCAGAGGCGGCCGGGCGGCCAGGACCACCGCCAGCGCGAGCGCCAGGCGCTGCCCCTCCGACAGGTCACGCGGATGGGTGTCGTCGGTGATGTCCGGCAGCAGCCCGGACACCAGCGCCCGGCAGGTGCCGGGCTCGGCACCCGCGTCCCGGTCGGCGGCCGCGCACTCCGCGGCCACCGTGTCCGCGTACAGCAGGTCGCGCGGCTCCTGCGGCACCAGACCGACCCGGCGCACCAGCTCGGGCGGTGCGGTGCGGTGCGGTACGGCGCCGCCGACGTGGACCGTGCCCGCGCTCGGCTCGACCAGCCCGACCAGCGAGCCGAGCAGCGTGGACTTCCCGGCGCCGTTGCGGCCCATCAGGGCGATCGTCTCGCCGGGCGCCACGGTCAGGTCGACCTCCCGCAGGGCGGTGATCCGGCTCCGCCGCACCGACAGCGAGCGGACCTCGGCGACCCGCGAGGAGGCGGCGGGACCCGCGACGGGCCGCCGGAACAGCCGGCGGCGGGGCGCCGGCACGGACGCGCGGGGCCCGGCGGGCGCGGCGGCGGC
>NZ_JARAUO010000022.1:65687-131811 GCF_033792105.1 Streptomyces sp. WI03-4A | reverse complement strand
CGCCGGGGCCGGGCCGTGGGCCCGCGCGGAAGCCGCCGGCCAGGAGGACGCGCACACCGACGCGGCCACCGGCACGGCCGGATCCGCTCCCGCGCCCTGCGCCGACGCCACCGGGACGGGCGGCCCCGCCTTCGAGGTGATCTACCTGCTGGAGGCCGAGGACACGGCCGTGGCCCGGCTGCGCGCCCGGCTCGACGCCCTCGGCGACTCCCTGGTCGTGGTCGGCGGTGACGGACTGTGGAACGTCCACGTGCACGTCGACGACGCGGGCGCCGCCGTGGAGGCGGGCGTCGAGGCGGGCCGGCCGCACCGGATCCGCATCACCCACTTCGGCCTCGGCGACGTGCACACCGGCGGCGAGCAGCCGCCCCGCGAGCGCGCCCAGCGGGCCGTCGTCGCCGTCGTGCCCGGCGAGGGCCTGGCCGGGCTCTACACCGAGGCCGGCGCGACCGCCGTCCTCGCCCGCCCCGGCGAGCCGCCCGCCAGCGGGGAACTCGTGCAGGCCGTACGGCGCGCCCACGCGCGCGAGGTCGTGCTGCTGCCCAACGACGCCGAGCTGCGCCACACGGCGGCGGCCGCGGCCGAGCAGGCCCGCGCCGAGGGCATCCGGGTGGCCCTGATCCCGACCCGCTCGGCGGTCCAGGGCATCGCCGCGCTCGCCGTCCACGAACCGGGACGCCGGTTCGACGAGGACGTCGTCCAGATGACCTCGGCGGCCGGCGCCACCCGGTACGCCGAGGTCGCCGTCGCCGAGCACCGGTCCTGGACCACGGCCGGCATCTGCCAGGCCGGGGACGTGCTGGGCCTGATCGACGGGGACGTGGCGGTGATCGGCCCGGACGTCGCCGCCACCGCCGTCACCGTCCTGGACCGCATGCTCCAGGCCGGCGGCGAGCTGGTCACCCTCGTGGTCGGCGACGAGGCGCCCGAGAGCGTCGCCGACCGCCTGGAGGCACGCGTGCGCGAGTCCTACCTCGCGGTGGACACCGTGGTCTACCGGGGCGGCCGGCAGGGGGCGCTGCTCCTCATCGGCGTGGAGTGAACCGGGGTCACGCCCCGGGCCGCGCCGGCCGGAGCAGCCGCTCCGCCTCGGCCCGCCGCGCCCGGACGGTCCCGTCCGCGGCGTCGGCGTCCTCGTAGGCCGCGAGCACACCCCGCGCGCGTGCCGCCGCGGCGGCGGGCCGGCCGAGGCCGGCCTCCAGCCTGCCGGCGGCGAGCTCCGCGCCCGTACGGCTGTGCAGCCCCTCGGCGCCGAGCGTGCCGAACAGCTCGGCCGCCCGGTCCAGCTGCGTCAGCGCGGCTTCGAGCGCCTCCCGCCCGGCTCCTTCGGCTGTTCCGGACCCCTCCGCCGTTCCAGCCCCTTCAGCCGCCTCTGCCGCCTCTGCCGCCAGGCGGGCCAGGAGGTCGCCGAACTGGCTGTGCGTGTTGCCGAGTTCCGCCACGAGCCGGTCCCGGTCCGCCGGGCCGGCGGCACCGTGCAGCGCCTCCTCACAGGCGTGCACCGCGTCCGCCATCAGCTCCCGCGCGCCCCGCTCCCCGGCCTCGCCGCGCAGCGCCAGCCAGGCGCGGGCGCGTATCGAGCGCACCAGGAAGACCGGGTTGCCCAGCCCCCGCCACAACTCGCCCGCGCGCGCGTAGGCACGGTCGGCCTCCTCCAGCAGGCCCGCGTTGCTCAGGGACTCGGCGGCGAGGTGGGCGAGCGTCGCGTGGTCCTGCTGCTCCGGCCACTGCCGGGCGATGTCGGCGGCCCGCAGCCGGCGTTCCGCGGCCTCGCGGTGCTCGCCCAGCTCGCCCAGGCAGTCCCCGAGCCACCACAGCGCCTGGACGACGGCCCCGTCGCCGTGCGTCTCCTCGGACAGGTCCGGCAGTGCCGACTCCAGCACCTCGGCGGCCTCCGCGTACCGCCCCTGGCGCAGCAGCAGCCCGCCGAGCTGGTGCCGGGCCCAGGCGCCCAGCGTGGCGCTCTCGCCCGCCTCGTCGGCCCAGTGCGCGGCCTCCAGGGCGTGCTCCGCCGCCTCGCCGGCCTCGCCGCGGCCACCGATCAGCTCCGCGAGCTGGAGGTTGAGCTGGGCGCGGCCGGCCGGCTCCACGTAGGGCCCGCCGTGCTCCAGGGCGGACCGCAGCGCCCGCTCGGCCCCGGCGGGGTCGCCGAGCCGGTGCGCCAGCGAGGCCGCCCCCACCTCGTGCTCCACCGCGTACCACGGCAGCCCGGCGGCCACGTACTCGGCGGCGGCCCGCCGGAGCAGCCGTACCGCCTCGGGTTCCTGCCCCGAGCGCCCGGCCAGCTCGGCGAGCATCGCCCGCGCCTCGGCCGACCGGGCGGCCGTCCGCACGTCGTCGCCGGTGCGCCCCTCGACCAGGGCCAGCACCTCCCGCACGGCCCGCTCGGCCTCGGCGAGCACCTCGCGCCCGCCCGTCCGCTGCCCCCGCGCGCCCAGGGCGTCCCTCGCGGGACCACCGGCCTCCGGGACCTCCTCGTGCACCCGGCGCATGAGGATCCGCGCCCGGCTCATCACCACCGACGCCGTCTGCCGCACCCCGGTGGCGCCCTCGGCGTACAGCGCGAGCACCTCGTCGTAGGGCCCGGCGACCGCCGCCAGCGCGGCGTCCACCTCACCCGTCAGCGCCCGCACGTGGGCCCCGCGCGCGCGTGCCGCCAGGGCCTCCCCGGGATCGCCCGCCTCCGCGTACAGCCCCGCGGCCCGCTCGAACAGGGCGAGGCCCTCGGGGCCGCGGGCCATCGCCTCGTGGTCCGCGACCTCCGCGCGGGCCCGCGGCTCCAGCTCGGTCCCCTCGGCGGCCCGCGCGACCGCCGCCCACGCCTCCAGCGCGCCCGGCCGCAGGGTCTCCGCGAGCCGCCGTGCCTCGGCGATCAGCGCCGGCAGGTCCGGCTGCCCGGGGAGCTCCGTCCGGCCGGCGGCCTCCGCTGCCGCCGGCGCGGTCACGGGCGCCTGGCGCGCCCTGCGGACCCCCAGCGGCAGCCGCTCCACCAGGGGCTCCTGGGCCATGCGGGCACGGGCGCGGTCACCGATGTGCGAGGTGCCGTTGCGCCCGTCGAACCGCGCGGCCAGTTCCAGCGCCTCCGCGCGCGCGTGGGCGCCCAGTTCCCGCGCGCTCCACGAACGCCCCGCCGGACCGGGAACCCCCTGCCCGCCCAGCCCCAGCGCCGACAGCCGGTCCATCAGCAGCGCGACCACGGCCAGGAAGTCCAGCCGGCTGCGCGGGTGCCCGGTGTCCGTGAAGTACGCCGGCCGCTCGGCCAGCAGTTCCAGACCGCGCGCCTCGTTCCCGGTCAGCGCGCAGAACTCCACGTGGTCCGCGTAGGCGCCCCGCATGCTCTCCATCGGGCGCACCAGACGGAAACCGCGCAGATGATGGGCGCGGGCCTCGTCCACGCGGCCCAGCCGCAGCAACGGCACCAGCGACGAGGCGAGCACCGTGTGCGGCTCGTGGGCGCAGCTGTACTCGCCCTCCAGCACCGGCCCCCACAGCCGCAGCGCCTCCTCGTCCCGGCCGCGCTCCACCTGCCAGGCGCCCTGCCCGTGCAGCTCGCAGGCGTGGCAGTCGGCCATCCGGTCCCGGTCCGCGGCCAGCCACGCGGCGTACGCACGCTCCGCCCGCGGCAGATCCCCGACGTGCGCGGCCACACTGAACTCCGCGCTGCGCACCGCCCGTTCCGAGTGCCCGGCGAGCCGGTAGCGGTGCTCCATCTCGCCGAGCCACTTCTCCACCGAGGCGAGCGGGATGTGCGGCTGGTCCAGCATGCCCGCCGACACCCACTTGAAGACCCAGTGCAGCGAGTGCGCCTCATACTCGTCGAAGTCCTCCGGCCGCTCGTCCCACATGCGCAGCAGCCGCGCGAACGGGACGAACATCCGGTCCTTCTCGGAGCTGTAGTTGTAGACCTTCAGCTGGTGCCCGAGGGCCTCGATCACAGCGAGCGGGACGTTCAGCCGCTCGGCCTCGACGAGCAGCTGCTCCGCGCGCGCGTTGCGCGCCGGACCCTCCGGCCGCTCGGAGTTCTCCGCCATCGCCCGGCGCAGCGCGTCGAAGTCGGTGATCTCGTCCATCAGCGACCGTTCTCCCCGTGAGTGGCCCACTCCAGAAGGCCGATGAACGCCCGGTTGAGCAGCGCGGAGTCGGCCGGCCTGAGCGGCCGCTGCGCCATCAGCAGGGCCTGCCCGTACAGCGACTCGGTCGCGGTGCCGATCAGCTCCCGGTCCCGCAGCGAACTGATCCGGCGGATCAGCGGGTTGAGGTGGTTGAGCACCAGACGCGCGCGCGGGGCGCTGCCGCGCAGCGACCCCAGGATGCCCGCCCACAGATCGTCCGCCTGCTCCTCCGCCTCGGCCCGCGCCTGCTCGTGCCGGGCCGCCCGGTCGTCCAGGTGCAGCGCCGGTACGGACAGCGGATGGAACGCGCGCAGTACGACGTCACAGCCCAGCGGGTCGAGCTTCGCGCGCGCGGCCGCGAGGAAACCGGCCAGCGCCAGCTCCTCGGCCGGGTCGACGGCGTCCAGGTGCGCGGTCACGGTGTCCGCGTCCAGCTCGGCGACCACCGTCCCCGGCCGCACCGACGGCAGCGCCTCGACCAGCTCGCTGTCGTACGTGTAACCGCCGTTCACCACCCCGACGCCCTGCGCCGCGGCGATCGGCGCGACCTGCCGGTACTCCTCGACCGTGCGCGTGAAGTGGATGACCGGGTGCCGCTGCGCGAACTCCTCCAGGGACAGCTGCCCGTCGGTCGTCTCGAACGGCAGCCACGGCAGCATCGTGCGCAGCATGTCCGCGTCGTGCCGGGCCAGGGACTTCACCCCCAGGTGGTGCACGGCGAGGAACGCGGAGAGCCGTTCCGGATCGCCGGCCGCGAGCCCGGTCAGCCAGGACCGAATCCTTTCGCCCAGCGCCTCCCGTACGGCCGCAAGGGTCTCGTCCTCGTACAGCGACTCCCGCGAGGCCGTGGGCCGCAGACTGTCGGTGTCCAGGACGCAGCGCACGAAGAACGCCCACTCGGGCAGCAACTGCTCCGCCCGCTCGGTGAGCAGCATGCCCTTCAGGTGCACGCGGTGCGTGGCCCGCTGCGCCGGACTCACCGCCGACGGCAGCACATGCGCCACCCCGCGGATCCCGGCCAGCGGCAGGTCCAGGTCGATCGAGTCCAGCGGGGAGAAGCCGAACAGCTCGTGGCAGTGCCGGGCCAGGGCCACCCTGCGCGCGGCCGGGCTCGGGTACGGCCGGTCCCAGGGCGCGGGCAGGTCCGTGACCGCCTCCTCGCCCACCCGGACGTCGTAGGGCAGCAGCGACCCGAAGTCCCGGGCCAGGGTGAGGACGCGCTCGGGCGACAGCCACTCGGCCGCGCCCGCCCGGGCCACCAGGTGCACGGTGGTGCCGGGCTCCGGCCGCGCCTCGTCCGGCAGGGTCCGCACGGTGTACGAGCCGTCGTCGCTCGCCGTCCACTCCACGGGCGGCGCCCCGGGCGTACGGGCGCTGCGGCTGACCACGCGGATCCGCTCGGCCACCACGAAGCAGGCCAGCAGGCCGATGCCGAACTGGCCGAGGAAGTCGGACCTGGCCTCCTGCAGGCCGTCCGCCCGCTTGGAACTGCGGCCGATGGTCGCCAGCAGGCTGTGCACGTCCGACTCGGTGAGCCCGACGCCGCTGTCCTCCACGCGCAGCGACCCGTCCGCCGCGTGCAGCCGCACCAGGGCGGGCGCGGAGGGTTCCTCGGCCCGTCGCGCGGTGATGGCGTCCACCGCGTTCTGCAGCAGCTCGCGCAGATAGACCTTGGGGCTGGAGTAGAGGTGATGGGAGAGCAGGTCCACCAGACCGCGCAGGTCGACCTGGAACGTGTGGGGTGACTGGGATGCCTGGGATGACTGTGAGGTCTGGGAGTCCATCGTCGCAGCGCCGGCGGGGGGAGCGTGCCTTCGGCGCGGGGTCGGGCGGTCCCGGGTGGGGCGGTGACCGCGGGGGATGGCCGGAGCGCGTCATCCTAGGGCCCCAACGGGCCACCTGACCAGCGGTTTCCCAGACGTTCACAGCATTCGGCGGCGAACGCGCAGGACGGCGTCTGCGGCATTGTCACCGCCGTGGTGTGCAATGGATCTCGTGCCCGCACTGGAAGAACCACTGAAACAGCCACTGAAGTCAGTGCTCGGCCCCGCCACCGCGAAGGTGATGGCCGAGCACCTCGGCCTGCACACCGTGGGCGACCTCCTGCACCACTACCCGCGCCGGTACGAGGAGCGCGGCCAGCTCACCCACCTCGCCGACCTCCCCATGGACGAGCACGTCACGGTGGTCGCCCAGGTCGCCGACGCCCGCCTGCACTCCTTCGCCTCCGCCAAGGCGCCCCGGGGCAAGGGCCAGCGCCTGGAGGTCACGATCACCGACGGCAGCGGCCGGCTCCAACTGGTCTTCTTCGGCAACGGCGTGCACAAGCCCCACAAGGAGCTGCTGCCCGGGACCCGCGCCATGTTCGCCGGCAAGGTCTCCGTCTTCAACCGCCGTCTCCAACTCGCCCACCCTGCCTACGAACTGCTGAAGGGCGACAGCGAGGAGGCCGTCGAGACCTGGGCGGGCACACTCATCCCGATCTACCCCGCCACCGCGAAGCTGGAGTCCTGGAAGATCGGCAAGGCCGTGCAGACGGTCCTGCCCAGCGCCCAGGAGGCCGTCGACCCGCTGCCCGCCTCCCTCCGCGAGGGCCGGGGCCTGGTCACCCTCCCCGAGGCGCTGCTCAAGATCCACCGCCCGCACACCAAGGCCGACATCGCCGACGCCCGCGCCCGCCTGAAGTGGGACGAGGCGTTCGTCCTCCAAGTGGCCCTGGCCCGCCGCCGCCACGCCGACACCCAGCTCCCGGCCGTCCCCCGCACCGCCCGCCCGGACGGCATCCTCACGGCCTTCGACGACCGCCTCCCCTTCACCCTCACCGACGGCCAGAAGAAGGTCTCCACCGAGATCTTCACCGACCTCGCCACCGACCACCCGATGCACCGCCTGCTCCAGGGGGAGGTGGGAAGCGGGAAGACGATGGTGGCCCTGCGCGCCATGCTCGCCGTGGTCGATGCCGGCGGTCAGGCCGCCATGCTCGCGCCCACCGAGGTGCTCGCGCAGCAGCACCACCGGTCGGTCACCGAGATGATGGGCGAGCTCGCCGAGGGCGGGATGCTGGGCGGCGCCGAGCACGGCACCAAGGTGGTCCTGCTCACCGGGTCCATGGGGGCCGCCGCCCGCCGACAGGCGCTGCTCGACCTCGTCACCGGGGAGGCCGGCATCGTGATCGGCACCCACGCGCTGATCGAGGACAAGGTGCAGTTCCACGACCTCGGCCTCGTCGTCGTGGACGAGCAGCACCGCTTCGGCGTCGAGCAGCGCGACGCCTTGCGCGGCAAGGGCAAACAGCCGCCGCACCTGCTGGTCATGACCGCCACCCCCATTCCCCGCACGGTCGCCATGACCGTCTTCGGCGACCTGGAGACCTCGGTCCTCGACCAGCTCCCGGCCGGCCGCTCCCCGATCGCCACCCACGTGGTCCCCGCCGCCGACAAGCCCCACTTCCTGGCCCGCGCCTGGGAGCGGGTGCGCGAGGAGGTGGCGGGCGGCCACCAGGCGTACGTCGTCTGCCCCCGGATCGGTGACGACACCGACGAGGCGGACGACCCGAAGAAAGCGCGGAAGTCCCCCGAGGACGAGGCGGAGAAGCGGCCGCCGCTCGCCGTCCTCGACATCGCCGAGCAGCTCGGCCGCGGCCCCCTCCGGGGACTTCGGGTCGAGGTCCTGCACGGCAGGATGCACCCCGACGACAAGGACGCGGTGATGCGCCGCTTCGCCGCGGGCGAGACCGACGTCCTGGTCGCCACCACGGTCATCGAGGTCGGTGTCAACGTCCCCAACGCCACGGCCATGGTCATCATGGACGCCGACCGCTTCGGCGTCTCCCAGCTCCACCAGCTCCGCGGCCGGGTGGGCCGTGGCGCGGCACCCGGACTCTGTCTCCTGGTCAGCGAGATGCCCGAGGCGAGCGCGGCCCGCCAGCGGCTGAACGCCGTCGCCTCCACCCTCGACGGCTTCGAGCTCTCCCGCATCGACCTCGAACAGCGCCGCGAGGGCGACGTCCTCGGCCAGGCGCAGTCCGGCGTCCGCTCCAGTCTGCGGGTCCTCGCGGTCATCGAGGACGAGGAGGTCATCGCGGAGGCCCGGGAGGAGGCGGCGGCGCTGGTGGCGGCCGATCCGGAGCTGGAGCGGCTGCCGGGCCTGCGGACGGCCCTGGACGCCCTGCTGGACGAGGAACGGGAGCAGTACCTGGAGAAGGGCTGAGCCGCCGCACCCCGGCAGGGGCGCGGGGACTCGGGCGACCGGCCACAATGAACGAAAAGCCGCCCACGAAGAAGGACCCCACATGACCCGCGTGATCGCCGGCCGGGCCGGCGGACGGCGCCTGTCCGTACCCCCGGGCACCGGAACCCGCCCCACCTCCGACCGCGCACGCGAGGGCCTCTTCTCCACCTGGCAGTCCCTCCTCGGCGGCCCCCTGGACGGCGAACGCGTCCTCGACCTCTACGCCGGCTCCGGAGCCGTGGGCCTCGAGGCCCTCTCCCGGGGCGCGAGCCACACGCTGCTGGTCGAGGCCGACGCCCGTGCGGCGCGGACCGTCCGGGAGAACGTGCGGAACCTGGGCCTGCCCGGCGCCGAGGTGCGGGCGGGCAAAGCGGAACAAGTCATCCGTACCGCACCGCCCGCCGAGCCCTACGACCTTGTCTTCCTCGACCCCCCGTACGTGGTCACAGATCACGATCTTCGCGAGATCCTGCTCACACTCCGCTCGGAGGGCTGGCTCGCCGAGCAAGCGCTCGTCACCGTGGAGCGCAGCACCAGAGGCGGTGAATTCCGCTGGCCCGACGGCTTCGAGCCGATCCGGGCCCGCCGTTACGGCGAGGGAACGTTTTGGTACGGTCGCGCCGCCTCTACGTGCGAAGACGCACGATGACCGGACCGGAGAGCGAGGGATCACTAGTGCGCCGCGCCGTCTGTCCCGGGTCGTTCGACCCGATCACCAACGGACACCTCGACATCATCGCCCGCGCCTCCCGTCTGTACGACGAGGTGTACGTCGCGGTGATGATCAACCAGTCCAAGAAGGGCCTGTTCGAGATCGAGGAGCGGATCGAGCTGATCCGCGAGGTCACCGCCGAGTACGGCAACGTCCGTGTCGAGGCCTTCCACGGCCTGCTCGTCGACTTCTGCAAGCAGCGCGACATCCCCGCCATCGTCAAGGGCCTGCGCGCCGTCAGCGACTTCGACTACGAACTCCAGATGGCCCAGATGAACAACGGCCTCACCGGCGTCGAGACGCTGTTCGTGCCGACCAACCCGACGTACAGCTTCCTGTCCTCCTCGCTCGTCAAGGAGGTCGCGGCCTGGGGCGGCGACGTCTCCCACCTCGTGCCCGCGCCCGTCCTCGAGGCCCTCAACGGGCGTCTGCGCAAGGACTGAACGGGCTACAGTCGTCCCGTCCGTCTCCAACACAGCGGTAGAGAGTGGCGAGCACAGGTGGACGTCCAGAAGAAGCTCGACGAGATCGTCTCCACGGTCTCCGGCGCCCGGTCCATGCCGATGTCGGCCTCGTGCGTGGTCAACCGCGCCGAACTGCTCGCGTTGCTCGAAGAGGTGCGCCAGGCGCTGCCGGGTTCCCTCGCGCAGGCGCAGGAGCTGATCGGCGACCGCGAGCAGATGGTCGAGCAGGCCCGCATGGAGGCCGGCCGGATCATCGAGAGCGCGCACGCGGAGCGCGGCTCGCTGATCTCCGACACCGAGATCGCGCGCCGCTCCCAGGCCGAGGCGGACCGGATCCTCGACGAGGCCCGCCGGGAGGCCGAGGAGGTCCGCGCCGACGCCGACGACTACGTCGACTCCAAGCTCGCCAACTTCGAGGTCGTGCTCACCAAGACCCTCGGCTCGGTCGGCCGCGGCCGCGAGAAGCTGCTCGGCACGGGCCCCGGTCTCGACGAGAACGGCTACGAGGACGAGGACGCCCCCGAGCGCAGCCAGGACCCGGAGACCCTGCGCCACAACGCCGACGCGTACGTCGACGCCAAGCTGGGCGCCTTCGAGGCGGTCCTCGCCAAGACCCTGGAGGCGGTGGGCCGCGGCCGGCAGAAGCTGCACGGCCGGATCGCCACCGACGACCTGGGCGCCCTCGCCGACGACACCACGACCTTCCAGCACTCCAGCGACGCGGACTACCTCGCCGACCTCGCGTCCCTCGCGGACACCCCGGCCGAGCGCCCGGCACCGGCCCAGCAGCCGAGCCGGCCCGAACCGCCGGCGCAGCCGTCGTACGAGCCGCAGCCCGCCTACTCCTCCACCTTCGACTACGCTCCGGCGGGAGGTGCCCCCCTCCAGCAGCCCGACCCGTACGCGGGCTTCCCGCAGCAGCCGGACTACGCCCAGCAGGACCCGTACGGCTACCAGCAGGCCGACCCCTACGCGGCCGGCTACGCGCAGGCCGCCGACGGCTCCTTCCAGGGGTACGACCAGCAGCAGGCGGCCTACGACCCGCAGCAGGCGCAGCAGCAGCCGGCGCACCAGTCCGCGCCGGGCTACGCCCTCGACGAGACCAGCCTGTTCGACACCAGCATGATCAGCGCGGAGCAGCTGCGCGCGTACGAACAGGGCCGGGGACTGTAGCCGCGACGGCGGGACGACCACCGGATTGGGCCCTGAGCGAAAGGTCCAGTATCCTGGCTGTTCGGTCGCGCCTACGTCCGCGATCACCGCTGCCCGGACACCGCGGGCGGCGGCCCTCCGAGTTCGAAGATCGAAAGCAGGAATGGCTTCCCACGCTCGCCTCGACCACCGCAACCCCCTCGTGTTCGACACACACGAGCTGGGTCGGCGTCCTGGCGCGCTGCAGCGCCTGAACCGCACGATCGACGCTCCCGCCGATCTCGGCATCCAGGGGGTCATCGGAGTGCCGGAAGGCGCGCCGGTGGAGCTCGAACTCCGGCTCGAGTCGGTCATGGAAGGGGTGCTCGTCACAGGCACCGCCCGTGCACAGGCCGAGGGGGAGTGCGTAAGGTGTCTGGAGCCGGTCGGGCTGGAGCTCGAAGCGGACTTCCAGGAGCTGTTCTCGTACCCTGACGCCGACGACCGGGGCCGCGTGATCGCGGAACCGGGCGACGACGCCGAGGACGACGAGGACAGGTTCCACCTCGAGGACGGCTTGTTCGACCTCGAACCTCTGCTGCGCGATGCGGTGGTGCTCGCACTGCCGATGCAGCCGGTGTGCCAGGAAGACTGCCCGGGCCTGTGCTCCGAGTGCGGAGCGCGGCTCGCGGACGACCGGGACCACCATCACGACGCCGTCGACATTCGTTGGGCGGCTTTGCAGGGACTCGCCGGTTCACTCGAAGACGGCGAGAAGGACGAGATGAGCGGCGCTGACGCGGAAGCGGGCGTCGACGAGAAGCAGGAGAAGTAGCCGTGGCTGTTCCGAAGCGGAAGATGTCGCGCAGCAACACGCGCCACCGCCGGTCGCAGTGGAAGGCTGCGGTCCCCACCCTGGTTGCGTGCGAGCGCTGCCACGAGCCCAAGCTGCAGCACATCGCGTGCCCGTCTTGCGGCACCTACAACAAGCGCCAGGTCCTCGAAGTCTGAGCGGGCTGGTGAGAGGCACTGTGTCCAGTCCCAAGAAGGCGGAAGACGCCCCGGCGGACGCACCCGCCAAGAAGAAATTGGACAACCAGGCCTCGTCCCACACGCTTCTGGAAGGGCGGCTCGGCTACCACGTCGAGTCCGCCCTTCTGGTGCGTGCGCTGACCCACCGTTCCTACGCGTACGAGAACGGCGGTCTGCCGACGAACGAGCGGCTGGAGTTCCTGGGTGACTCCGTCCTCGGTCTCGTCGTCACGGACACGCTGTACCGCACCCACCCCGATCTCCCCGAGGGCCAGCTGGCCAAGCTTCGGGCCGCGGTGGTCAACTCGCGTGCGCTGGCGGAAGTGGGTCGCGGTCTCGACCTGGGCGCCTTCATCCGGCTCGGCCGGGGTGAAGAGGGCACGGGCGGCCGGGACAAGGCGTCCATCCTTGCCGACACCCTAGAAGCGGTGATCGGCGCGGTCTATCTCGATCAGGGCCTCGACGCGGCCTCCGAACTGGTGCACCGCCTGTTCGACCCGCTGATCGAGAAGTCCTCGAACCTCGGAGCCGGCCTGGACTGGAAGACCAGTCTCCAGGAGCTCACCGCGATCGAGGGGCTCGGCGTGCCCGAGTACCTGGTCACGGAGACCGGCCCCGACCACGAGAAGATCTTCACTGCTGCCGCCCGCGTCGGAGGCGTCTCGTACGGCACCGGCACCGGCCGCAGCAAGAAAGAGGCGGAGCAGCAGGCCGCCGAGTCCGCGTGGCGGTCCATCCGGGCCGCGGCGGACGAGCGGGCCAAGGCGGCCAAGGAGGCCGCCGAGGACGACACGTCGTCCGCGCCCGCCTGATCCGAGCACCACCCGAGCGCCCGCCCGGAGTCTCCACTCCGGGCGGGCGCTCGGTTCGTCCCACCGGTCCGTACGGGGGTTGTCGATGCCTGAGTTGCCCGAGGTCGAGGTCGTCCGGCGCGGCCTGGAGCGGTGGGTCGCCCACCGCACGGTCGCGGACGTCGAGGTGCTGCACCCGCGCGCCGTGCGCCGGCACGTCGCGGGCGCCGACGACTTCGCGCACCGCCTCAAGGGCCACCACATCGGCACGCCCAGCCGGCGCGGCAAGTACCTGTGGCTGCCGCTGGAGGAGACCAACCAGTCCGTCCTGGCCCACCTCGGCATGAGCGGCCAGCTGCTGGTGCAGCAGCATCAGGCGCCGGACGAGAAGCACCTGCGCATCCGGGTCCGGTTCGCCGACGGCCTCGGCACCGAACTGCGCTTCGTGGACCAGCGCACCTTCGGCGGTCTGTCGCTGCACGACAACACCCCCGAGGGCCTGCCCGACGTCATCGCGCACATCGCCCGCGACCCCCTCGACCCGCTGTTCGACGACGAGGCGTTCGCCGTCGCGCTGCGCCGCAAGCGGACCACCGTCAAGCGGGCCCTGCTCGACCAGTCGCTGATCAGCGGGGTCGGCAACATCTACGCGGACGAGGCGCTGTGGCGGGCGCGCATCCACTACGAACGCCCGACGGCGAACCTCACCCGCCCGGTCACGGCCGGGCTGCTCGGTCACGTCCGGGACGTGATGAACGCGGCGCTGGCCGTCGGCGGCACCAGCTTCGACAGCCTGTACGTCAACGTCAACGGGGAGTCGGGCTACTTCGACCGGTCCCTGGACGCGTACGGGCGTGAGGGCCTGCCCTGCAAGCGGTGCGGCACGCCGATGCGGCGCCGGCCCTGGATGAACCGGTCCAGCTACTTCTGCCCGAAGTGTCAGAGGCCGCCGCGCGTCCCGTCGTAACGGACGCGGGCCGCGAGCACGTCGTCCATGGAGCCCTCCACGCAGTGGATGAGGGCGAGCAGCCGCTCGGCGACCTGGCGGCCCAGGGGGGTCAGTTCGTAGTCGACACGGGGCGGGTTGGTCGGCTGCGCCTCGCGGTGCACCAGACCGTCGCGCTCCAGCGCGTGCAGGGTCTGCGACAGCATCTTCTCGCTCACGCCGTCGATCCGGCGGCGCAGCTCGTTGAAGCGCAGTGAGCCCTCGTACAGCGCGCCGAGCGTCAGTCCGCCCCAGCGGCCCGTGACGTGCTCCAGTGTGCCGCGCGACGGGCAGGCCTTCGCGAACACGTTGTACGCGAGGTCGTCCTGCTCCGGCTGCTCCTCGGTGATCCCGCTCATAGCACAAGCGTACGCGAGCGCAGCGCTGACCGACAGGTTGCACTAACCAGAAGTTAGTGCTTTCCTTTTGTCAGTGCCTTTGAGCTGCCCATCCGGGCGGCCTCAGTGCCACGTTCCGTCTTCCGTGCGTTCGAGGAGCCTCATCGTGACCACCCCTGTCGTGTCCATCGCCTACCACTCCGGTTACGGCCACACCGCCGTGCTCGCCGAGGCCGTGCGCGCGGGCGCCGCCGACGCCGGTGCCGAGGTGCACCTGATCGACGTCGCCGAGATCACCGACGAGCAGTGGGAGACGCTCGACCGCTCCGACGCGATCGTCTTCGGCTCGCCCACCTACATGGGCACCGCGTCCGGCGCCTTCCACGTCTTCGCCGAGGCCTCCTCCAAGCGCTGGTTCGGCCAGGACTGGAAGGACAAGCTGGCCGCCGGCTTCACCAACTCCGGCTCCAAGAGCGGCGACAAGCTGCACACCCTGCAGTTCTTCCAGATCCTCGCGGGCCAGCACGGCATGCACTGGATCAACCTCGGCCTGCACCCCGGCTGGAACAGCAGCGAGGCGTCCGAGCACGACCTCAACCGCCTCGGCGTCTTCGCCGGCGCCGCCGCCCAGACCAACGTCGACGAGGGCCCGGACGCCGTCCACAAGGCGGACATCGCCACCGCCGAACACCTCGGCCGCCGGGTCACCGAAACGGCCCGCACCTTCACCCGGGGCCGCGCCGCCGCGTAACGCGCGGGCAGGAGCGGGGCCGGGCGGAGGCGCCCGCCCTCAGGCGTCGGCGATCCGCAGTTCACACCCCGCGACACCGTCCGACGCGAAGAGCAGGAGCCGTTCCCCCTCCTCCTCGAGTTCGGCGCGACGGCGCCCGCTCACCGGTTGGAAAAGCTGGACGTCGAGCGTCGTGGCCCCGCGTGCCCCCTCGGTCCGCCACATCCCGGCGACGAACCCGTCGACGAGGATCGTCCCGGGAATCAGGCCGTTCTTCGTGGCGATGGCCTTGCGGTGCTCGTCGCTGATGATCCGGGTACGGTCCGCGTGGGACAGGATCGCGTTGTCGTAGGGGGCCAGGTACCGCACCGGCGCGGGCGTGCCGGCGTCCGGCCGCGGTGCGCCGGGCGGATCCCACAGCTCCCGTCCGTCCTCGTCGCGGAAGGAGACCAGGCGCGGGCGCAGGCGCTCGATCACCGCGCGCAGCCGGGTGAGCCCGGACCACGCCTGGACGTCCTTGACGGTGGCGGGGCCGAACGCCGTCAGGTAACGCAGGACCAGGGAGTCCAGGTCTGGCTCGGGGTCGAGTGGGGCGCCGAGCCAGTCCTCCGCCGTGGCGTACGTCGTCTGCCCGCTCAGGCCCCACACGCCGCGGGGCGGTGTCTGGACGACCGGCAGCAGATTGCGTACGACGTTGCCCAGCGCGGCGGCGGGACGGTCGGGCCAGGTCTCCCGCAGGGCGGCGCTCAGGTCGCCGACGGTCAGCGGGGACCGTTCCAGGAGCACCCGCCCGGCCGCCGCGACCTCGGCCGGATCCAGCCCGTCGAGATCCCTGCCGAAGGTGGTGGCCAGACTCCGTTCCATGAACGGCTGGAGACAGGGCCGGAGCCGGCGGCAGTCGGCGGCGGTGACCAGATGGATGGTGCCCCGCATCAGCGCGATCCGCACGGCCCGCCGCTCGGTGAGCAGACCGGCCAGCTCCGCGGGACGAAAGTCCGCCAGCCGGGTCCACAGGCCGAAGTACGGCGGCATGGGCGCCTGCGCCTGCAGCCCCACGAGCCGCTCCAGCGCCTCCTCCACCGGCATCGCCCGCCGCGCCAGCAGCGACTGACGCGCCAGAAAGGCCCGGTTGAGAGCCCGCCGATCGAGCACACCGGCGGGCGGGGGTGAAGTGACTGCCATCTGACCTCTCACTCCAGGAGAACGGACAGCGCGCACGCGCTACGGCACTTCTACCCGTCCGCTCCCCGGGAGGCGGGGGAGAGCGTCAAGTCTTCGGGCGAGGCCCCAGGACGGCCCGAGCGGCGCCGTAGGGGCTGACCTGCGGGAATCTCAGTAACCGAAGTCCTGGGTCCACCAAGGGCCGCCGGCGCCGAAGTGGACGCCGACTCCCAGGGTCTTGAAGTCGCAGTTCAGTATGTTGGCGCGGTGGCCGGGGCTGTTCATCCACGCGGCCATCACGGCCGCCGCGTCCGCCTGGCCGCGGGCTATGTTCTCGCCGCCGAGGTCGGTGACGCCGGCCTTCGCCGCCCGGTCCCACGGGGAGGCCCCGTCGGGGTCGGTGTGGTCGAAGAAGTCCCGCGCGGCCATGTCGCCACTGAAGGTCTCGGCCAGCTTGGACAGCGAGGAGTTCGCCGCCAGCGCGCTGCACCCGACCTTGGCCCGCTCCTCGTTGACGAGCTTCAGCACCTCCGCCTCGGCGGCGTTCTCGCGCGAGACCGTCACCGGGGGCGTGCTCGCCGTGGGCGCCTTGCTCGCCGTACGGGAGGGTGCGGGCGCGGCCGCCGTGCCGGCCGGAGCCGGCCTCCTGGAGGCCGGCCTCGACGGCGCCTCGGTGGGCGTCTTCGTCGGTGTCTTGGTGGCCGTCTTCGTCGGGGAGGGGGACGTCGAGGCGGACCTGGAGGCGGAGGCGGACCTGGAGGCGGAGGCCGACGGCTTCGGCGTCGCGGACGGCGAGGCCGGGTGGCGGGTGGCGCCGCTGGTGGCCGAGCCGCCGGTCGGCCCGGTCGCGGTGCCGGAAGTGCCGCCTTGCTCGGCGGCCGTGTTGCTGGGGGAGGCCCCGGCCGGTATCCGGTCGCCGCCCGTGGTGTGGGTGGCGCCGCCGAGCTGGTAGTTCTGCAGGCCGGGCACCATGCCGGTGGCCACCGCGGCCGTACCCGCGAGCGCCACGGCGGCGGATATCCCGAGCAGGCTGCTGCGCACCGGCCTCGCGGCCTTCTTGCGGCGCCCGTGACCGTCGGACGGGTCGCCGTCCGACGCGAAGTCGTTCCAGTCGGAGGGGTCGCCGTGCGGCGCGAAACCGAACGTCCGGGAGTCGTCCGTCCCGAAACCGTCCGTGGCGGATTCGTTCGCCCTGAAGGCGCTCGCCCCGAAGTGGTCGCCGTCCGGTGCGAAGTCGTCTCCGGCGGGGCGGCCGTCGGGCGGCGTGACGCCGTTCCCGTCGGGGGACGGCGACGGCTCGTCGCCGGTCGCGTACAGGTACGCCGTGCTCGCGGCGTTGGTCTCGGCGTACGCCTCCGGGTTCAGGTACGGCGCGATGCCCCTGGGCCGCTCACCCGCGGAGGAGTCCAGTGGGTGCTCGCCGCCCGTGACCGAGTCGTACGTGTGCGTGACCCCCGTGGCGCGGCCCTTGGCGGCGCGGCCGGCGGCGGAGCGTCGGTGGCGTCCCATGCCCTTGCCCTCTTCCTCGTCCGCGGTCGACCCGGTGCCCTTGTGGCGGTGACTCCCTCTGGCCAACCGAACTCACTCGATCGAGCGAGTTTCATATGAGATTCATTGGTTTTGGACGGTACCGCATCGCCCTGAGGCGGGATGTGTCCCAGACGACACCGGCCGGTTAGGTTGCACCCATGAGCGAGGATGTTCGACTGGTCGCCTGGGTGCGTGGACGCGTCCAAGGTGTAGGTTTCCGCTGGTTCACGCGGGCCAAGGCGCTGGAGATCGGCGGCTTGAGTGGTTTTGCTCTCAATTTGGGCGACGGCCGCGTGCAGGTGGTCGCCGAGGGCGCGCGGCACGGCTGCGAGGGACTGCTCGACTGGCTCCAGGGCGACGACACGCCCGGACACGTAGACGGAGTCACCGAGATCTGGGACACACCCCGCGGCGGCTACGAAGGCTTCGCCATCCGCTGAACCGATTCTGTAAATCCCCGCAGGCCCGCCCGGCGCAAGGTGTCAAGGGCATATGCCTCGCGCAGAAATGACCTGGTGGTTGCCAAGAAGGGCGTGGCGTGGCAGGCTCCGCTGGAAGAGCTGATCGTCACGCCCTGAGGGCCCCGCAGAAGCAGCAGCGCCGCCGTCGTCCGGCCGCGCGCGCCGGGTTCGCCCGCCAATACAGGGCGTGATCGTGTTGACCGTCAAACTTTTTGGTGAGACGCTGAAAGCCCCGCGCACCTTAGCTGTTTGGCATGTAAGAACTGCAGAGCACCACTCGAGTGTGCCAAGCACCGCGGGTGCGAATCCCTCACGACCCAACCGCATCGGTCGGTCACTCATTGTGGAGGACCATCCATCATGGCAAAGGCGCTTCTCGGTTACGTCGGCGGCTCCGACCCGCGACTCCTCGCCGAGATGCGACGGCTCCAGCAGCGCGTACAGGACCTGGAATCCGAACTCGGACGCATCCAGGCGGAGAACGAGGCGCTGACGGCTGCCGCTTCTCACGACAGGATCATGGAGAGCATCGACGCACACCAGGCGGAGCCTGCGCTCACCTGATCGCTGCATCGCTCCACGACAGCACACGCAGCGGTTGGGGTGCCCGTATCAACCGCACAGTGTCAGACAATCGCAACCCGGTTGTCAGAGTTGCAAGGGACGCTTCGGCGTCCCTTCTTTCTTTCCCCCGCGCATCCTTTCACTGTCTTAACGTCTGGTGTGCCCTGTCTGTTCAATGGCGAAACCGTGCGGTTGCGAGTGTTCGTGGAGTGGGATAGCGGCGCCGGGTAGAGTCCAGCGCCGTGCACCTCAAGGCCCTGACCCTCCGCGGATTCAAGTCGTTCGCCTCCGCGACCACGCTCCGGTTCGAGCCGGGGATCACCTGCGTGGTCGGCCCGAACGGCTCGGGCAAGTCCAACGTCGTGGACGCGCTGAGCTGGGTCATGGGCGAGCAGGGCGCCAAGTCGCTGCGCGGCGGCAAGATGGAGGACGTCATCTTCGCCGGCACCACCGGGCGGCCGCCGCTCGGCCGCGCCGAGGTGTCCCTGACCATCGACAACTCCGACGGGGCGCTGCCCATCGAGTACGCCGAGGTCACCATCACGCGGATCATGTTCCGCAACGGCGGCAGCGAGTACCAGATCAACGGCGACACCTGCCGGCTGCTCGACATCCAGGAACTGCTCTCCGACTCCGGCATCGGCCGCGAGATGCACGTCATCGTCGGCCAGGGCCAGCTCGACTCCGTTCTGCACGCCGATCCGATGGGCCGCCGCGCCTTCATCGAGGAGGCGGCCGGTGTCCTCAAGCACCGCAAGCGCAAGGAGAAGGCGCTCAGGAAACTGGACGCGATGAAGGCCAACCTCGCACGCGTGCAGGACCTCACCGACGAGCTGCGCCGCCAGCTCAAGCCGCTCGGCCGGCAGGCGGCGGTCGCCCGCCGGGCCGCCGTCATCCAGGCCGACCTGCGCGACGCCCGGCTGCGGCTGCTCGCCGACGACCTCGTACGGCTGCGCGAGGCGCTGACGGCCGAGATCGCCGACGAGGCGGCGCTGAAGGAGCGCAAGGAGGCCGCCGAGCAGGAGCTGCGCAAGGCGCTCCAGCGGGAGGCCCTGCTGGAGGACGAGGTGCGCCGGCTCAGTCCGCGCCTGCAACGGGCCCAGCAGACCTGGTACGAGCTGTCCCAGCTGGCCGAACGGGTGCGCGGCACCATCTCGCTCGCGGACGCCCGGGTCAAGAGCGCCACCTCCGTGCCCCCCGAGGAGCGGCGCGGCCGCGACCCCGAGGACATGGAGCGCGAGGCCGCCCGCATCCGTGAGCAGGAGGCCGAGCTGGAAGCGGCCCTGGAGGCGGCCCAGCGGGCGCTCGACGACACCGTCGCCCACCGCGCCGAACTGGAGCGCGCACTCGCGGCCGAGGAGCGCCGGCTGAAGGACGTCGCGCGCGCCATCGCCGACCGCCGCGAGGGCCTGGCCCGCCTCTCCGGCCAGGTCAACGCGGCCCGCTCACGCGCCGCGTCCGCCCAGGCCGAGATCGACCGGCTGGCGGCGGCCCGGGACGAGGCCCAGGAACGCGCGGTCCGCGCCCAGGAGGAGTACGAGACGCTCAAGGCCGAGGTCGACGGCCTCGACGCCGACGACGTGGAACTGGCCGAGCGGCACGAGACGGCCAAGCGGCGGCTCGCCGAGGCCGAGTCGGCGCTGAGCGAGGCCCGCGAGGCGGCCACCGCGGCCGAACGCCGGCGCGCGGCGACCCAGGCCCGCCACGAGGCACTCGCCCTGGGCCTGCGCCGCAAGGACGGCACCGGGATACTGCTCGGCGCCCGGGACCGGCTCACCGGAGTCCTCGGACCGGCGGCCGAGCTGCTGACGGTGACCCCCGGCCACGAGGCCGCCCTGGCCGCCGCCTTCGGCGCCGCGGCGGACGCGATCGCCGTGACGACCCCGGCCTCGGCGGTCGAGGCGATCAGACTCCTGCGCAAACAGGACGGCGGCCGCGCGGCCCTGCTCCTGTGGGCACCCCCGAAGCCCACCGACGCCTCGGCGACGGAAACACTCGCCCCGGGCGCCCCGGCCGCCCCGCGCATCCCCGGAGCACCGGACACCCCTGCCGCCGGTGCGGGCAGGGCCGGCCACCCGAGGGACACGATCAGCTTCCCCGCCCAGCCGGGCGCCGCCGACGACCCGGACCGGCCGGGTGCCGAGGGCGGCGCGAGCGGGACGGCGGCCGGGGACGGCGTGCCGGGCGGCTCGGCCGTCGGCCGCCCTGACGGCGTGTTCCGGGCCGGCCGCCCAGGCGGTACGCCCGGCGGACCAGGCGCCCCCGGCCTCGCGGGCCGGCCGGACACCGTCGGCGGCACGGCTGGGTGGCCGTCCGCGAACGGCCCCGTGAGCGGCGCGGCGCTCACCCCCGGCACCCCGGCCGCCCCTGCCATCCCCACCCAGTCGGGCGCCGAAGGCGCGGAAGGCACCGAAGGCGCCACCGGCGCACGCCCCGCGCACGAGGGTTTCCCCGATGCCGTCCTGCCCGGCGACGGCCTTCCCGGCAACGGTTCCCCCGAAGCCGCCCTGTCCGGCAACAGCTCACTCGCCGACGGCCTCACCCCCCGCCCCGGCGGGACGCCCTTCGCCGCTGATCTCGTTCGTGGGCCCGCCGGGCTCATGCCCGCCGTGCGGCGGCTGCTGCGCGGGATCGTCGTCGTGGGGACCCTGGAGGACGCCGAGGACCTGGTCCAGGCCCACCCCGAGCTGACCGCCGTCACCGCCGAGGGCGATCTGCTGGGCGCGCACTTCGCGCACGGCGGGTCGGCCGGGGCGCCCAGCCTGCTGGAGGTGCAGGCCTCCGTGGACGAGGCCGCGGCCGAGCTGGCCGAGCTGGCCGTCCGGTGCGAGGAGCTGGCCGAGGCGCAGCGGGCGGCGGCCGAGGGGCGCCGGGAGAGCGCCGCGCTCGTGGAGGAGCTGGGGGAGCGGCGCCGGGCCGCCGACCGGGAGAAGTCGTCCGTGGCCCAGCAGCTCGGCCGGCTCGCCGGACAGGCGCGGGGCGCGGCGGGGGAGGCCGAGCGGTCCGCCGCGGCCGCCGCCCGCGCGCAGGAGGCGCTGGAGAAGGCCGTGGGGGAGGCCGAGGAGCTGGCCGAGCGGCTGGCCGTGGCCGAGGAGATGCCGGTCGAGGAGGAGCCGGACACCTCGATGCGCGACCGGCTCGCCGCCGACGGCGCCAACGCGCGGCAGACCGAGATGGAGGCCCGGCTCCAGGCGCGGACCCACGAGGAGCGGGTCAAGGGGCTCGCCGGGCGCGCCGACTCCCTCGACCGCGCGGCCCGCGCGGAGCGCGAGGCACGCGCGCGTGCCGAACAGCGGCGGGCCCGGCTGCGGCACGAGGCCGCCGTCGCCGAGGCCGTCGCGCTCGGTGCCCGGCAGCTGCTGGCCCATGTCGAGGTGTCCCTGGAGCGGGCCGAGCGGGAGCGGGCCGCCGCCGAGGCCGCCAAGGCCCTGCGGGAGCAGGAGCTGACCGCCGCCCGGGGCGCGGGGCGCGACCTCAAGGCCGAGCTCGACAAGTTGAAGGATTCAGTTCACCGGGGCGAGGTACTCGGAGCGGAGAAGCGGCTGCGTATCGAGCAGCTGGAGACCAAGGCGCTGGAGGAGCTCGGTGTCGAACCGGCGGGGCTCGTCGCGGAGTACGGCCCACGCGAGCTCGTGCCGCCCTCGCCCGCCGCCGAGGGCGAGGAGCTGCCCGAGGACCCCGAGCACCCGCGCAACCGGCCCCGGCCCTTCGTCCGGGCCGAGCAGGAGAAGCGGCTCAAGGCCGCCGAACGGGCCTACCAGCAACTGGGCAAGGTCAACCCGCTGGCGCTGGAGGAGTTCGCGGCGCTGGAGGAGCGGCACAAGTTCCTCAGCGAACAGCTGGAGGACCTGAAGAAGACCCGCGCCGATCTGCTCCAGGTGGTGAAGGAGGTGGACGAACGCGTCGAGCAGGTGTTCACCGAGGCCTACCGGGACACGGCCCGCGAGTTCGAGGGCGTCTTCGGCCGGCTCTTCCCGGGCGGCGAGGGCCGTCTCGTGCTGACCGACCCCGACAACATGCTCACCACGGGCGTGGATGTCGAGGCCCGCCCGCCGGGCAAGAAGGTCAAGCGGCTCTCCCTGCTCTCGGGCGGCGAACGGTCGCTGACCGCGGTGGCACTGCTGGTGTCGATCTTCAAGGCCCGGCCGAGCCCGTTCTACGTGATGGACGAGGTCGAGGCGGCGCTGGACGACACCAACCTCCAGCGGCTGATCCGGATCATGCAGGAGCTGCAGGAGGCCTCGCAGCTCATCGTGATCACGCATCAGAAGCGCACCATGGAGGTCGCCGACGCGCTCTACGGCGTGTCCATGCAGGGCGACGGTGTGTCGAAGGTCATCTCGCAGCGGCTCCGCTGACAGGTGCTCTCTACACCTACCTTCACCTGCTCTCCTCCCTGATTTCACTTCTTGAAGTCAAGGCGCCATGCCGTCTCATCAATGTCACAGGACTGAAGGTATTGACTTCGAAACTTGAAGGAATAGTCTCTGCAACGTTGCTTTTACCTTCAGGTCTCACCTGCAAGGGCTTACCCCCACGTCGGCAGCGCTGCCGACGGCCCGAGGAGTTGTACACGTGACCAGCACAGCGCAGGCACCTCAGCCAGGAGCCGGGACGGCTCACCCCGAACATCTCGGGCACGTCATCTTCATCGCGGCGGCGGCCGCCATGGGCGGTTTCCTCTTCGGCTACGACAGCTCGGTGATCAACGGCGCCGTCGAGGCCATCCGCGACCGCTACGACATCGGTCCCGCCGCTCTGGCCCAGGTCATCGCCATCGCCCTGATCGGCTGTGCCATCGGCGCCGCCACGGCCGGCCGCATCGCCGACCGGATCGGTCGCATCCGCTGCATGCAGATCGCCTCGGTCCTGTTCGCGATCAGCGCGGTCGGCTCGGCGCTGCCCTTCGCGCTGTGGGACCTCGCCTTCTGGCGCATCGTCGGCGGCTTCGCCATCGGCATGGCCTCCGTCATCGGCCCGGCCTACATCGCCGAGGTCGCCCCGCCCGCCTACCGCGGCCGTCTCGGTTCCTTCCAGCAGGCCGCGATCGTCATCGGCATCGCCATCTCCCAGCTGGTCAACTGGGGCCTGCTCAACGCGGCCGGTGGCAACCAGCGCGGTCAGCTCATGGGCCTGGAGGCCTGGCAGGTCATGCTCGGCGTGATGGTGATCCCGGCCGTCCTGTACGGCATGCTCTCCTTCGCGATCCCGGAGTCCCCGCGCTTCCTGCTCTCCGTCGGCAAGCGTGAGCGGGCCAAGGCGATCCTCGCCGACGTCGAGGGCAAGGGCGTCGACCTGGACGCGCGCGTCGCCGAGATCGAGCACGCGATGCGCAGCGAGCACAAGTCCACCTTCAAGGACCTGCTCGGCGGCGGCTTCTTCTTCAAGCCGATCGTCTGGGTCGGCATCGGCCTGTCGGTCTTCCAGCAGTTCGTCGGCATCAACGTCGCGTTCTACTACTCCTCGACGCTGTGGCAGTCGGTCGGCGTCGACCCGACGCAGTCGTTCTTCTACTCCTTCACGACGTCGATCATCAACATCATCGGCACCGTGATCGCGATGATCTTCGTGGACCGCATCGGCCGCAAGCCGCTCGCGCTCATCGGCTCGGCCGGCATGGTCGTCGGCCTGGCGCTGGAGGCCTGGGCGTTCTCCTACGACCTGGTCGACGGCAAGCTCCCCGCCACCCAGGGCTGGGTCGCCCTGGTCGCCGCCCACGTGTTCGTCCTCTTCTTCGCCCTGTCCTGGGGTGTGGTGGTCTGGGTCTTCCTCGGCGAGATGTTCCCGAACCGGATCCGCGCCGCCGCCCTGGGCGTGGCCGCCTCCGCGCAGTGGATCGCCAACTGGGCCATCACCGCGAGCTTCCCGTCGCTGGCCAGCTGGAACCTGTCCGCCACGTACATCATCTACACCGTCTTCGCGGCGCTCTCCATCCCGTTCGTCCTCAAGTTCGTCAAGGAGACGAAGGGCAAGACCCTGGAGGAGATGGGCTGAGCCGCCCCGTGAACTCGGGGAGAAGGGCCAAGTCCCCGCTGCCCCTCTCCTCGTACTCGCCGCCGTCCCCGGCCCGGCCACTGCCCGGACCGGGGACGACGGTCTTTCCTGTGTCTCACCGGCAGGTACGTGTCTCACCGGCCGGCACGCACCGCTCACCGGCAGGCCGCCGGGCCGCCGGTCAGCCCCCCAGCGCGGGTAGCACCCGCTCGGCGAAGAGCCGCAGGCTCCGCCACCCCTCCTCCACCGGCATACCGCCCGCCAGCGGATGCAGCACGAGACTGTCCGCGCCCAGCGCCACGCACTCGTCCGGGGTGAGGATCCGGTACACGCCCTCGGCGCGCAGCTCCGCCACCGACGTGGCCGCTGAGCGCACCGCGGAGCGGATCTGCCCGGACTGCCAGGAGGCGTACGTCCGCGCCTCGTGCAGGAAGTGCCCGCCGTACTCGGCCCACGCCCGGTCCGGGTCCTCGGCGAGGTGCAGCAGCGGGGTCTCGGCGGCCGGCATCATCGTCCAGCCCTCGGTGCCGTACTCCGCGAGCCGCTCCTTGTAGTAGGCCTCCAGCTCCGGCAGGTGCGCGCTCGGGAAGAACGGCAGGCCGAGCCGGGCGGCCCGGCGGGCGGCCGCCTCCGAGGAGCCGCCCACCAGCAGCAGCGGATGCGGGTCGGTGTACGGGCGCGGGGTGAGCCGTACCGTACGGCCCCGGTACTCGAACTCCTCGCCGGTCCACGCCTTCAGCAGGGTCTCCAGCAACTCGTCCTGCAGCCGGCCCCGCCGCTTCCAGTCCACGCCGAACAGGGCGTACTCCTCCGGCCGGTAGCCGATCCCGGCGACGGTCACCAGCCGCCCGCCGCTCAGCAGGTCCAGCACGGCGATCTCCTCGGCCAGCCGCAGCGGGTCGTGCAGCGGGCCGATGACGGCCGACACCGTGACCGCGATGTTCCGGGTCGCCCCGAACACCGCGCCCGCGAAGGCGAACGGCGACGGCAGCCAGTTGTTGTCGGCGCCGTGGTGCTCCTCGGTCTGCACGGTGGTGATCCCGTGCTCGTCCGCGTACGCGGCCATGTCCAGGGCGGCCCGGTAGCGGGCGGCGAGCGAGGCGCGGCCGGCACCGGGTTCGACGAGGTTGAAACGTACGACCGTGACGGGCATGGGAAGTCCCCCTCCGGTGCGGCGGTTGGAGGGGGACGGTAGCTGACGTGTCGTCAGATTGCCAGGAACGGGACGGGCCGGCCGGCGTCAGACACCGGCCGTCGCGGGCTCCCCGGCGGTCTCGGCCGCGGAAGCGGCGTTCCCGGTGGCCGGCACCACCGCCGGCTTCGGCAGCACCAGGTAGAGCAGGCCCGAGATGACGATCGTCGCCACCCAGCCGAGGCCGTACTCGCCGATGACGTTGTTCTTCGCCAGCGGTCCCGTGAACCAGTCCGAGGTGGTGAACATCAGCCCGGCGGTCAGGCCGATCGCCCAGGCCGCCACCGCGGCGGGGGAGAAGCCGCCCCGGTACCAGTAGGCGCTGGTGCGGGTGGTGTCCGTCATGGCCCGCCCGTCGTACTCGGTGCGGCGCAGCATGTCCGCGCCGAACACGCCGACCCAGGCGGAGAAGGCCACCGCCAGCAGGGAGAGGAAGGCGATGAAGGAGCCCAGGAAGCTCGTCGCCACCAGCATCAGCACCCCGCCGAAGACCAGCGAGATCGCGGCGTTGACCGAGACCGCCCAGTGCCGCGGTACCCGGAAGCCCAGGGTCTGCGCGGTGAAGCCCGCCGAGTACATGGACATCGAGTTGATCAGCAGCATGCCGATCAGCGCGATCAGCAGGTACGGCACGGCGAGCCAGGTCGGCAGGATCTCACCGACGAAGGAGACCGGGTCGGAGGCCGAGGCCAGGTCGGGGGTGGAGACCGCCATCACCGCGCCCATGAGCACCATCGGCAGCACCACGATCCCGGCGCCGCCCACCGCCGTGCCCACGATGGCCTTCGAGGAGGCCGTGCGCGGCAGGTAGCGGGTGAAGTCGGGCGCCGACGGGATCCAGCTGACCCCGCCCGCCGCGATCATGCCGACACCGGTGATGACCGCGGCGGTGGAGCCGGCGCCCTGGTGGGTCACCTTCGACCAGTCGGTGTGCACGGCCAGGTACACCAGCACCAGCACCGAGAAGACGCCGAAGAAGTAGGTGGCGTACTTGTTGCACTTCTGCACGGCGTTGATGCCCAGGCCGGAGATCGCGAAGGTCGCCACCACGAAGACCAGCAGCATCACCATGTCCAGCACGCTGTCGGCCCGGACGCCGAGCACGATGTCCAGGATGGTGAGCATGGCGTAGGCGCCGGTCACCGCGTTGATCGTCTCCCAGCCCCAGCGCGCGACCCAGATCAGCGCACCGGGCAGCAGGTTGCCGCGCTGCCCGAACACCGCGCGCGACAGCGCCATGCCGGGCGCCCCGCCCCGCTTGCCCGCGATCCCGATCAGTCCGACCAGGCCGTACGACACGACCGGCGCGGCGACCGCGACGACCAGGGCCTGCCAGATGTTCAGGTGGTACGCCACCACCAGGCTCGCGCCCATGGTCAGCAGCAGCACGCTGATGTTGGCGCCGACCCAGGTGGGGAACAGTCCCCGGGTGCGCGCGGTGCGCTCGTGGTCGGGCACCTGCTCGATGCCGCGGGTCTCGAGGGCGCCGTCGGTCTCGGCTGTCTTGCGCATGCGGAGAGTGCCTCGGGGTGGGGGAGAGGGGACGGGTGGACTCTACGCGCGTCGACGGAGCCCCCGCCATCGTACTTTGCGCCGAGTCATCCCCCAAGGTGTGCTTTGTCCCTCGGAGGAAGCCACAAGCGGGGTCACGCGGAACCCATGGCTGATACTGGACGGGTTATGGAAACCATCATCCTTGCTGTAGTCATCGCCGTGGTCGTGCTCGGCGCGCTCGGCGGGCTCATCGTCGGCAGCCGGCGCAAGAAGCCGCTGCCCCCGCCGCCGCCCGCCGCGCCCGACATCACCGCGCCCCCGGCCGAGCCGCACGTCGGCGACGAGGCCGAGACGCCGCGCGACGAACCGCGCCGGACGATCGAGGAGGTGGATCTCCCGGGCGGCCCGCCGGTCGTCGTGGAGGAGCCCCCCGTTGGCCCCGGCCTCGAAGCTCCGGAGATCGAGATCCCGGAGCCCACCGCAGGCCGGCTGGTCCGTCTGCGCGCCCGACTGTCCCGCTCGCAGAACGCCCTGGGCAAGGGTCTGCTGACCCTGCTGTCCCGCGAGCACCTCGACGACGACACATGGGAGGAGATCGAGGACACGCTGCTCACCGCCGACGTCGGCGTGCAGCCCACTCAGGAACTGGTCGAGCGGCTGCGTGAGCGGGTCAAGGTGCTCGGCACCCGCACCCCCGTGGAGCTGCGCGGCCTGCTGCGCGACGAGCTGCTCAAGCTGGTCGGCACCGACGTCGACCGCACCGTGAAGACCGAGCCCGAGGACCGCAAGCCGGGCATCGTGATGGTCGTCGGGGTCAACGGCACCGGCAAGACCACCACCACCGGCAAGCTGGCCCGGGTCCTGGTCGCCGACGGCCGTACCGTCGTGCTCGGCGCCGCCGACACCTTCCGTGCCGCCGCCGCCGACCAGCTCCAGACCTGGGGCGAGCGGGTGGGCGCCTACACCGTGCGCGGCCCCGAGGCCGGCGACCCTGCCTCCGTCGCGTTCGACGCGGTCAAGGAGGGCAAGGAGATGGGGGTCGACGTCGTCCTCATCGACACCGCCGGCCGCCTGCACACCAAGACCGGCCTGATGGACGAGCTGGGCAAGGTCAAGCGGGTCGTGGAGAAGCACGCGCCGCTGGACGAGGTGCTGCTCGTCCTGGACGCCACCACCGGTCAGAACGGCCTGGTGCAGGCCCGGGTCTTCGCCGAGGTCGTGGACATCACCGGCATCGTGCTGACCAAGCTCGACGGCACCGCGAAGGGCGGCATCGTCGTCGCGGTCCAGCGGGAGCTGGGCGTGCCGGTCAAGCTGATCGGGCTCGGCGAGGGCGCGGACGACCTGGCGCCGTTCGAGCCGGAGGCGTTCGTGGACGCGCTGATCGGTGAGTGAACCCACCTGGCCCTGAACCCGCCGGTTCGAAGAAGCGCCCGCCCCCAAGGTGCAGTTGGGGACGGGCGCTTCGTCCTGTACGGCGCTCCGCCTCGATCAGCGCTTCGCCCTGTGCGGTGCCTCGTGGGGTGCGGCGGCCGCGGTCAGGCCCGTGACCGCGACCGGTGGGCCACGTACGCCAGGGTGCCCAGCAGCAGCCGGGCCGCCGGCGGCCGGGTCGCCGAGTCCAGGGCGGGCGGGCGCAGCCAACGCACCGGGCCGAGGCCGCCCCGGTCGGAGGGCGGGGCGGTGACGTACGCGCCCGGGCCGAGGCCGCGCAGGTCCAGGGCGGTGGGATCGTCCCAGCCCATGCGGTAGAGCAGCCTCGGCAGCTCGGCGGCGGCTCCGGGGGCGACGAAGAAATGGACGCGGCCGTCCGGGGTCGCGGTGACCGGGCCGAGCGGGAGCCCCATGCGCTCCAGCCGGACCAGGGCGCGGCGGCCGGCGGGCGCGGCGACCTCGATGACGTCGAAGGCGCGGCCGACGGGCAGCATCACGGAGGCGCCCGGGTACTCGGACCAGGCCCTGGTCACCTCGTCCAGCGTCGCCCCGGCCGGCACCGGCGCCGCGAAGCCCAGCGGATGCGCGCCCGGCTCCGGGCAGTCCGCGCGTCCGCAGGAGCAGCTACCCGCCGCGGCCCGCGCGCCCGGCACCACGTCCCAGGCCCACAGGCCGGTGAACTCGGCGACGGCGGTGCACTCCGACGTACGGCCGCGCCGACGCGTGCCGGAGCGGATCTCGCGGATGCCGCCGATCGTGAAGCCCATGCCCCCTCCAACGGGTCCAGCGCGCCGGTGGTTACGAAACGGAGCGAGACGGAAGCGGAACGTGACGCTACGGCTTCGACTTCCCCGCTCGCGCGAGGCCAAGGCGGCGCCTTGCGGTACTTCGGGTCGCGCGCCGGAGCTCGCGCGCCCATGCGCGCTTCTCTCCGCCTACTTCCGGCCGTCCTATGTCAAGTGAATCGCGAGAGGGCAACCGTGAGTTCATTCGATGGGGTGGCGAATGGTGGCGTTTCAAGGATCGCCATGGCTGGAGCAGTGATCGTAGGATTACTGTGAGTGTGCGAGGCCTTAAGGCACATGCACCCGTGGGTATGCCGGTGGCAGAGTCGTCGGCTCGTTCGAAGGGTGAGAACCGGCGGACGGGAGGCCGTATTTACCGGCATTCTGATAGGGCTTGGCGCATTCGGCGACAAGTGGTCTCAGGGATGGGGGCGTTCCAGTGGGCGGCAACGGCGGTATCGGCACGAACGCTGACAAGCGCCCCAACGAGCTGCTCGGCTCGTGGTTCGTGCGCAGCGGCTGGTCCAAGGGCGAGCTGGCCCGCCAGGTGAACCGCAGGGCCCGCCAGCTCGGCGCCAACCACATCTCCACCGACACCTCCCGGGTGCGCCGCTGGCTGGACGGGGAGAACCCGCGCGAGCCGATCCCGCGGATCCTCTCCGAGCTGTTCTCCGAGCGCTTCGGCTGTGTGGTCTCCGTGGAGGACCTGGGCCTGCGCGCCACGCGCCAGTCACCCTCCGCGTCCGGCGTCGACCTGCCCTGGACGGGCCCGCAGGCGGTGGCCCTGCTCAGCGAGTTCTCGCGCAGCGACCTGATGCTGGCGCGGCGTGGCTTCCTCGGAACGTCGCTGGCCCTGTCGGCGGGCCCGTCCCTCATCGAGCCCATGCAGCGCTGGCTGGTGCCGACGCCGTCCGCGCCGGTCCCGTCCGAGCCCGAGTCGCCCCTGGAGTCCCGCAGGCCCGGCCGGCTGTCCAAGCCCGAGCTCGACCTGCTGGAGTCCACCACCCGGATGTTCCGGCAGTGGGACGCCCAGTGCGGCGGTGGCCTGCGCCGCAAGGCCGTCGTCGGGCAACTCCACGAGGTCACCGACCTCCTCCAGGAGCCGCAGCCCGCGGCCACCACCGGCAAACTCTTCAAGGTCGCCGCCGAGCTGGCCGAACTCGCGGGCTGGATGTCGTACGACGTCGGGCTCCAGCCCACCGCGCAGAAGTACTTCGTGCTCGCCCTGCACGCCGCCAAGGAGGCCGGGGACAAACCGCTCGGCTCGTACATCCTCTCCAGCATGAGCCGCCAGATGATCCACCTCGGCCGGCCCGACGACGCCCTGGAGCTGATCCACCTCGCGCAGTACGGCAGCCGCGACTGCGCCAGCCCGCGCACCCAGTCCATGCTGTATGCGATGGAGGCCCGCGCGTACGCGAACATGGGCCAGCCCGGCAAGTGCAAGCGGGCCGTGCGGATGGCCGAGGACACCTTCGCGGAGGCCGACGAGTGGGACGAGCCGGATCCCGACTGGATCCGTTTCTTCTCCGAGGCCGAGCTGTACGGGGAGAACTCCCACTCCTTCCGTGACCTCGCCTACGTCGCCGGCCGCAGCCCCGCCTACGCCTCACTGGCCGAGCCGCTGATGCAGCGGGCGGTGGAGCTGTTCGCCAAGGACGCCGAGCACCAGCGGTCGTACGCGCTCAACCTGATCGGCATGGCCACCGTGCACCTGCTCCAACGCGAGCCCGAGCGCAGCACCGACTTCGCCTCACAGGCCATGGAGATCGCCAGGAAGGTCCGCTCCGAGCGTGTGAACACTCGTATCCGAAAGACGGTCGACACCGCGGTGCGCGATTTCGGCGACCTGGCCGCCGTGGCCGATCTCACCGACCAGCTCGCCGTCGACCTCCCGGAGGCCGCGGAAGCGGTCTGACCACGCGGGACCCATAGGCCCCGGCCGCGGCCGGTCCTCCCGAACTGCCCGACTCGGCTCCCCCATGCCAGGTCATCGAGAGGCCCGCCGCGGCCGGTTTCCGCTGTCCGGGGACGTCGCCCCAGGACGACGATCCCGCGGACCGGCACCCCGCGATTCACCGACGCGTAACACACAGGGCGTCTTCGTCACCCCGGCGAAACAACGAGGGGCTTCCACCGAAACCGCGCTGCGCCAGTCTCATGGCGCATAACCGGCCAGCCCCTCATCCGACCGGACCGCCCAGGCACCGCCCGCACGGGGCCGCACAACCGACGAGGAGACGCCGATGGCACCAGCCATCACGCTTGCCGCGGAGGCACCCAGACTGTCTGCCGCGAACACAGGCTTCATGCTCATCTGCTCCGCCCTGGTGCTGCTCATGACCCCGGGCCTGGCCTTCTTCTACGGAGGCATGGTCCGCGTCAAGAGCACCCTCAACATGTTGATGATGAGCTTCGTCAGCATGGGCATCGTCACCATCCTCTGGGTGCTCTACGGCTTCTCGCTCGCCTTCGGCACGAGCAACGGCCTCATCGGCTTCAACTCCCACTGGCTCGGGCTCAGCGACATCGGGCTCACCGAACTGTGGGACGGCTACACCATCCCGGTCTTCGTCTTCATGGTCTTCCAGCTCATGTTCGCGATCATCACCCCGGCCCTGATCAGCGGTGCCCTCGCGGACCGCGTGAAGTTCTCGGCGTGGTCGCTGTTCGTCGTGCTGTGGGTCACGATCGTCTACGTGCCCGTCGCCCACTGGGTCTGGGGCGCCGACGGCTGGGCATACAAACTCGGCGTGATCGACTTCGCCGGCGGCACGGCGGTCCACATCAACGCGGGCGCGGCGGCCCTCGGCGTCATCCTCGTCATCGGCAAGCGCGTCGGCTTCAAGAAGGACCCGATGCGCCCGCACAGCCTCCCGCTGGTCATGCTCGGCGCGGGTCTGCTGTGGTTCGGCTGGTTCGGTTTCAACGCCGGTTCATGGCTCGGCAACGACGACGGCGTGGGCGCGCTGATGTTCGTCAACACGCAGGTCGCCACCGCCGCCGCCATGCTCGCCTGGCTCGCCTACGAGAAGATCCGGCACGGCGCGTTCACCACGCTGGGCGCCGCCTCCGGCGCGGTCGCCGGCCTGGTCGCGATCACCCCGTCCGGCGGCGCGGTCTCCCCGCTCGGCGCGATCGCCGTCGGCGCCATCGCCGGTGTCGCCTGCGCCGCGGCCGTGGGCCTGAAGTTCCGGTTCGGCTACGACGACTCGCTCGACGTCGTCGGCGTCCACATGGTCGGCGGCATCATCGGCTCCCTGCTCATCGGCTTCTTCGCCACCGGCAAGGGCCAGTCCGCCGCGACCGGCGTCCTCTACGGCGACCACAGCTGGACCCAGCTCTGGAAGCAGTGCGCCGGCGTCGGCGCCGTCCTCGCCTACTCCCTGGTCGTCTCCGCGGTCCTCGCCTTCCTCCTCGACAAGACCATCGGGATGCGGGTCACCGAGGACGAGGAGATCTCGGGCATCGACCAGGCGGAGCACGCCGAGACCGCGTACGACTTCAGCGGCGCGGGCGGTGGCGTCATCGGCTCCGTCGCCGCCTCCCCGGCCGCGCAGACCAAGCAGACCAAGAGGGTGGACGCATGAAGCTCATCACCGCCGTCGTCAAGCCGCACCGGCTCGACGAGATCAAGGAGGCCCTTCAGGCCTTCGGCGTCCACGGACTGACGGTCACCGAGGCCAGCGGCTACGGTCGTCAGCGGGGCCACACCGAGGTCTACCGCGGTGCCGAGTACACCGTCGACCTCGTCCCCAAGATCCGTATCGAGGTGCTGGCCGAGGACGACGACGCCGAGCAGCTGATCGAGGTCGTCGTCAAAGCGGCCCGGACCGGCAAGATCGGTGACGGCAAGGTCTGGTCGCTGCCGGTCGAGACCGCCGTCCGGGTCCGCACCGGCGAGCGCGGCCCCGACGCGCTCTGACACGACGGAAGAACGGGAGTCGCCGGGTGACGGGTACGAATGTGCGGAACGAAGCGGATGACTCGGGACCCAGCGGCTACGCGGCGGCCCGGCTGCGCCTCCTCGGTGAGGAGGCGCGGTCCGGGCCGCCGCGCCGTGCCGCCCTGGCCGGGCTGACCGACGACTGGCTCGCCGGGCTGTTCACCGCCGCGGCCCCGGACCTCAGGGGCGTCTCGCTCGTCGCGGTCGGCGGCTACGGCCGCGGCGAGCTGTCCCCGCGCAGCGACCTGGACCTGCTGCTGCTCCACGACGGGAACGCCCCCGACGCGGTCGCCGCCCTGGCCGACCGCCTCTGGTACCCCGTCTGGGACCTCGGCCTCGCCCTCGACCACTCCGTGCGCACCCTGGCCGAGGCCCGCAGGACGGCCGGCGAGGACCTGAAGGCCCACCTCGGCCTCCTCGACGCCCGCCACCTCGCCGGCGACCTCGGCCTCACCGCGGCCCTGCGCACCACCGTCCTCGCCGACTGGCGCAACCAGGCGCCCAAACGCCTCCCCGAACTGCGGGACCTGTGCGCCGAGCGCGCCGAACGCCAGGGCGAGCTCCAGTACCTCCTGGAACCCGACCTCAAGGAGGCCCGCGGCGGCCTACGGGACGCCACCGCCCTGCGCGCGGTCGCCGCCTCCTGGCTGGCCGACGCCCCGCGCGAGGGCCTCGCCGACGCCCGCCGGCGCCTCCTGGACGCCCGGGACGCCCTGCACCTGGCGACCGGCCGGGCCACCGACCGGCTGGCGCTGCAGGAACAGGACCAGGTGGCGGCCGAGCTGGGCCTGCTGGACGCCGACACGCTGCTGCGGCAGGTCTACGAAGCGGCCCGCGTGATCTCGTACGCCAGCGACGTCACCTGGCGCGAGGTGGGCCGCGTACTGCGGTCGCGGTCCGTCCGCCCGCGCCTGCGCGCCATGCTGGGCGGCGGCAGGCCGGTCGCCGAACGCTCACCGCTGGCCGAGGGCGTGGTGGAGCAGGACGGCGAGGCGGTGCTCGCCCGCTCCGCACGCCCCGAACGCGACCCCGTGCTCCCGCTGCGCGCCGCGGCCGCCGCCGCACAGGCCGGACTCCCGCTCTCCCTGCACGCCGTACGGCGCCTGGCCGCCCTCGCCCGGCCGCTGCCCACGCCCTGGCCCGCCGAGGCGCGCGAACAACTGGTGACCCTGCTCGGTTCCGGCCGCCCCACCGTCGACGTCTGGGAGGCACTGGAGGCGGAGGGCCTGATCAGCCGGCTGCTGCCCGACTGGGAACGGGTCCGCTGCCGCCCGCAGCGCAACGCCGTCCACATCTGGACCGTGGACCGGCACCTGATCGAGACCGCGGTCCGCGCCTCCGAGCTGACCCGCCGGGTCGGCCGCCCGGACCTGCTGCTGGTCTCCGCGCTGCTGCACGACATCGGCAAGGGCTGGCCCGGCGACCACTCCGTGGCCGGCGAGATCATCGCCAAGGACGTGGCCGCGCGGATCGGCTTCGACCCCGCCGACGCCACCGTCCTGTCCACCCTCGTACGCCACCACCTGCTGCTCGTCGAGACGGCCACCCGGCGCGACCTGGAGGACCCGGCGACGGTCCGCGCGGTCGCCGACGCCGTCGGCACCCAGAGCACCCTGGAACTGCTGCACGCCCTCACCGAGGCGGACGCCCTCGCCACCGGCCCCGCCGCCTGGTCCTCCTGGCGCGGCTCCCTCGTCGCCGACCTGGTCCGGCGCGTCGGCGCCGTCCTGGCCGGGGACGGCCCCGACGAACCCGAGCCCGCCGCCCCCACGGCCGAGCAGGAGCGGCTGGCCGTCGAGGCCTTCCGCACCGGCAGCCCGGTCCTCGCGCTGCGCGCCCAGCCCGAACCGGCCGGCGAGGAGGAGACCCCCGGCGCGCCCGAGCCGCTCGGCGTGGAACTGCTCATCGCCGTCCCGGACCAGCCGGCCGTGCTGCCCGCCGTCGCCGGCGTCCTCGCCGTGCACCGCCTCACCGTCCGCACCGCCGGGCTGCGCGTCCTGCGCCTGCCCGACGACGTCGACGACGGCGCGGTCCTGCTGCTGGACTGGCGGGTGGCCGCTGAGTTCGGCTCCCTGCCCCAGGCGGCCCGGCTGCGCGCCGACCTGGTCCGCGCCCTGGACGGCTCCCTCGACATCGCCGGCCGCCTCGCCGAGCGGGACGCGGCCTACCCGCGCCGCCGCGGCTGGGTGGCACCGCCCCCGCGCGTGACGGTGGCCTCGGCCGCCTCCCACCACGCCACGGTGATCGAGGTGCGCACCCAGGACGCGCCCGGCCTGCTGTTCCGCATCGGCATGGCCCTGGAGAAGGCCGGGGTCCAGGTGCGCAGCATGCACGTCAGCACCCTCGGCGCCAACGCCGTCGACGCCTTCTACGTCACCACCGGCACCGGCGCGCCGCTGCCGGACGGGGACGCGGCATCGCTGGCGCGTGTGCTCGAGGAGACCCTGCGGGGATGACCCTGCCCCGGTGCGTTCGGCGCCGGGATACCCTGGAGGGCGATTCCGAAGCCATCACCGACCCCGAGGACCGCGAGCGCCGTGTTCGACACTCTCTCCGATCGCCTGTCAGCGACTTTCAAGAACCTGCGCGGCAAGGGACGGCTCTCCGAGGCGGATGTCGACGCCACGGCACGTGAGATCCGTATCGCGCTCCTCGAAGCGGACGTGGCGCTGCCCGTCGTGCGTTCCTTCATCAAGAACCTGAAGGAGCGCGCGCTCGGCGCCGAGGTCTCCCGGGCGCTGAACCCGGCCCAGCAGGTCCTGAAGATCGTCAACGAGGAACTGGTCACCATCCTCGGCGGCGAGACCCGGCGGCTGCGCTTCGCCAAGCAGCCCCCCACCGTCATCATGCTGGCGGGTCTCCAGGGTGCCGGTAAGACCACCCTGGCGGGCAAGCTCGGCAAGTGGCTCAAGGACCAGGGCCACTCGCCGCTGCTGGTCGCCGCCGACCTCCAGCGCCCGAACGCCGTCAACCAGCTCAGTGTCGTCGCCGACCGCGCCGGCGTCGCCGTCTACGCCCCGGAGCCGGGCAACGGCGTGGGCGACCCGGTCAAGGTCGCCAAGGACTCCATCGAGTTCGCGAAGTCCAAGGTCCACGACATCGTGATCGTGGACACCGCCGGCCGTCTCGGCATCGACCAGGAGATGATGCAGCAGGCCGCGGACATCCGCGACGCCGTCTCCCCGGACGAGATCCTGTTCGTCGTCGACGCGATGATCGGTCAGGATGCCGTCAACACCGCCGAGGCCTTCCGCGACGGCGTCGGCTTCGACGGCGTGGTCCTCTCCAAGCTCGACGGTGACGCGCGCGGTGGTGCGGCGCTCTCGATCCGCCAGATCACCGGCAAGCCGATCATGTTCGCGTCGAACGGCGAGAAGCTGGACGACTTCGACGCGTTCCACCCGGACCGGATGGCCTCCCGCATCCTCGACATGGGTGACCTGCTCACCCTGATCGAGCAGGCGGAGAAGACCTTCAGCCAGGAAGAGGCCGCCCAGATGGCCTCGAAGCTGGCGTCCAAGAAGGGCCAGGACTTCACCCTGGACGACTTCCTGGCCCAGATGGAGCAGGTCCGCAAGATGGGCTCCATCTCCAAGCTGCTCGGCATGCTGCCGGGCATGGGCCAGATCAAGGACCAGATCCAGAACATCGACGAGCGCGACGTCGACCGCACCGCCGCGATCATCAAGTCGATGACCCCGGTCGAGCGCCAGGACCCGACGATCATCAACGGCTCCCGCCGCGCCCGTATCGCCAAGGGCTCGGGCGTCGAGGTCAGCGCGGTGAAGAACCTGGTCGAGCGGTTCTTCGAGGCCCGCAAGATGATGTCCCGGATGGCCCAGGGCGGCGGCATGCCCGGCATGCCGGGGATCCCCGGCATGGGCGGCGGCCCCGGCCGGACCAAGAAGCAGCCGAAGAAGGCCAAGGGCAAGCAGCGCTCCGGCAACCCGATGAAGCGCAAGCAGCAGGAGCTTGAGGACGCACAGCGTCGCGAGGCGGCGGCCCAGGGCGGCGCCTTCGGCCTGCCGCAGCAGGGCGGTCAGGACTTCGAACTGCCGGACGAGTTCAAGAAGTTCATGGGCTGATCCGGCCCCGCACCACACGCCGCTGAGGGCGCTTCCCGGACCCGGGGGGCGCCCTCAGCGCGTGCCGTGGTCCGCCATGTGCCGTAACGTCCTGGTATGAGCAATGCCGCGCCACCACGCCAGGCTCCTGACCAGCCGTGGCGCGCCGAGGGCACCCCGGACGAGCCGCCGAGGCGGACCGGCGGCCCGCGACTGCGCGGCGGCCGGTGGTGGGGCCTGCTCGTCACCGCGGTGATCGTCTTCCTGCTCGCCTACTTCGGCCTGAACTACCTCGGCCAGGGCAACGAGCCGACGATCTCGTACACCGAGTTCAGCCGGGAGGTCGGCGACGGCAACGTCGCCAAGATCTACTCCAAGGGCGACGCGATCCAGGGGCAGCTCAAGACCCCCCGCGCCGATCCCGAAGGCGGCGGCACCTACAGCAAGTTCAGGACGCAACGGCCGGCCTTCGCGACCGACAAGCTGTGGCAGGAACTGAGCAGCCACGGCGTCACGGTGACCGCGCGACCGGTGGTGCAGGAGCGCAGCTTCCTGTCCAACCTGCTGATCTCCCTCATCCCCATCGTGATCCTCGCCGCGATCTGGATCTTCTTCGCCCGGCGGATCGGAGCGGGACTGGGCGGGGCCGGCGGCATGTTCGGCCGGAAACCACCGCCCAAACCGGTCGGGCCCCGCCCCGACAGCAAGCGCACCACCTTCGCGGACGTGGCCGGGATCGACGAGGTCAAGGGCGAACTGGACGACGTCGTCGACTTCCTCGAGCACCCCGACGCCTACCGCAGGATGGGCGCCAAACTGCCCCGCGGCGTGCTCCTCGCGGGCCAGCCCGGCACCGGCAAGACCCTGCTGGCCCGCGCGGTCGCCGGCGAGGCCGGAGTGCCGTTCTTCTCCGCCTCGGCGTCCGAGTTCATCGAGATGATCGTCGGCGTCGGCGCGTCCCGGGTCCGCGAGCTGTTCGCCGAGGCCCGCAAGGTGGCGCCGTCCATCATCTTCATCGACGAGATCGACACCATCGGCCGGGCGCGCGGCAGCGGCGCCTCGATGAGCGGCCACGACGAGCGCGAGCAGACGCTCAACCAGATCCTCACGGAGATGGACGGCTTCTCGGGCTCCGAGGGCGTCATCGTCATCGCCGCGACCAACCGAGCGGACATCCTCGACCCGGCACTGACCCGGCCCGGCCGTTTCGACCGGGTCGTCAACGTGGCCCCGCCGGACCGCGGCGGACGCGAGGCGATCCTGCGGATCCACACCCGGGACATCCCGCTCGCCCCCGACGTGGACCTGCCCCAGATGGCACGGGTGACCCCCGGTATGACAGGTGCGGATCTGGCCAATCTCGCCAACGAGGCCGCCCTGCTCGCGGTCAAGCGCAAGCAGGACCAGGTGACCGCCGGCGACCTGTCCGAGGCGCTGGAGAAGGTGCAGCTCGGCGCCGAACGCACCCTCGTGATGCCCGAGGAGGACCGCCGCCGCACCGCCTACCACGAGAGCGGCCACGCCCTCCTCGGCATGCTCCAGCCGGGCGCCGACCCCGTCCGAAAGATCACCATCGTGCCGCGCGGCCGTGCCCTCGGCGTGACGATGTCGACCCCCGAGGTGGAGCGCTACGCGCACTCGGAGGAGTACCTGCGCGGCCGCATCATCGGCGCCCTCGGCGGGATGGCCGCGGAGGACGTCGTCTACGGCGTCGTCACCACGGGCGCCGAGAACGACCTCGAACAGGTCACCAACATCGCGCGCGGGATGGTGGCCCGCTGGGGCATGAGCGAGCGCGTCGGGCGCCTGTCCGCCCTCCCGAGCGACGCCCAGCAGGCGTACGGCCTCGCGGCCGCCCCGCACACCCTCGACGTGATCGACGGGGAGATGCGCCGGATCGTCGACGAGTGCTACGAGGAGGCCCGCCACAAGCTCCGCGAGCACCGCGGCCGGCTCGACGCCCTGGCCGAGGCGCTCCTGGAGAGCGAGACGCTGGAGGAGGCGGAGGCGTACCGGATCGCCGGGATCCCGCGCCTGGCCAAGGAGTCCGAGACGGCGTAGGCCGCGCGGCCGCCGCCGGACGCCCCAGGTCGGCTGCGCCGCTCTCTACGGCACGCGCGCGATGAGGTAGCGGAACACGTTGGGCATCCACACCGTGCCGTCCTCGCGCCGGTACGGGTGCAGCGCCTCGGTCAGCTCCTTGTCCACCTGCCTGCGGTCGGTCGCCGCGATCGCCGCGTCGAACAGGCCCGTCGACAGCAGCCCGCGCGCGGCGCTGTCGGTGTCGGCGTACCCGAACGGGCAGGACACCCGCCCCGAGCCGTCCGGCTTCAGGCCGGCCCGGTGGGCGACCTCCTCCAGGTCGTCACGGCGGGCGGGACGCCACCGGCCCGCGCCGCGCAGCGGATCGGCCAGCTTCGTCGCCACCCGCAGCACCGAGGAGGTCGCGCAGCGCTCCGGCGGGCCCCAGCCGGCCAGCACCACGGCCGCGCCGTGCCCCGCCTGCGGCAGCGCCGCCGCCAGCAGCTCGCCCAGCCCCTCGGCGTCGCCCGCCCGGCAGCCGATCGGCTCGAAGACGGTCACCACGGTGTACGGGGGTGTCCGGGCGCCGGCCGCGTCCCCGGGGGAGCCCGCCACGAGCCGCACACCGGCACGCGTGCGCGAGCCGCGCGGCCCGGCCGGCAGCAGGCGCTCGCGCGCCAGGGCGAGCCGTTCGGGGCAGGAGTCGACACCGGTGACCGCGGCCCCTCGGGAGAGGGCCATCAGCAGGGCGAGCCCGGAGCCGCAGCGCAGGCCCAGGAGCCTGGTGCCCGGGCCCACTTCAAGTCGCTCGTGGACGGTCTCGTAGAGCGGCACCAGCATCCGCTCCTGGATCTCGGACCAGTCACGCGCGCGTGCGCACAGGTCCACGCGGGGTGGTGCGGAAGCCGCGTGTGACAGGTGTTCCCGCACGAGCGTAGGTGTCATAGGTAAGCGCCCCATTCCGCCGACAGTTCGTCGCAGTGCCCGATTGCGTGGCCCCCGTGCCGTGCGCTCGCACTATCCACGTATGCCAGGTAACTCCCGGCTCGCGGTGCCGTCCAGGGGTCGTGGGGCCCCGCTTGGGCCCGGTGTGCCTGTGTGGCGAGATTTCACGTCCGCGCAACCTGCGTGACCCGCCGGATGCCGGGGCGGGCGCGGTCCCGGGGTAACGTCGCGGGCGTCGCGGGCGCTGAGTGAGACAACGACCCGTACGCGAGAGCGGCCGAAACGCCCCTTGCGCATCCCCCGATCCCAGCCGCACCGAGGCGTACACGCTGGGGCGTACGTCAGGCTACGCACCGGCTTGGTATGAGCTGTGAGGCTTCTCCGCAGATCAGCGCACCCGCCCTCGTCAGGACACATCAGCGGCAACTGACGGGTAAGTGCAAATTATTTGGGATGGCCCGGAATAGGAACACAGGGGCACCCACGCTCGTTGTCATTACGTGAGCACGACACAGACACCACCTGTTCTCGCCGCAGAGCTGGCGCAGGCGTGGGCCGATATTCAGCGGTACCACCCCGAGCTGCCTGACCTTGCCGCGCCAGAGTCCCTGATCGGGGAGTCGTCGTCCGCGTGCGGGCACGAACTCTCCTTCGAGCGACTGCTTCACGAGGCAGTCCACGGCATCGCCGCCGCCCGCGGGGTCCGCGACACCTCCCGCGCCGGCCGCTACCACAACCGCCGATTCCTCGCCATCGCCGAGGAGCTGGGCCTGGACCACCCCGAGGAACCGCACCCCAGCAGCGGCTTCTCGCTGGTCACGCTCAACCCCGAGGCGAAGCGCCGCTACCGCCCCACCATGGAGCGGCTCCAGCGCGCCCTGAAGGCCCACACGGCGGCCACCTCCGCCGACACCTCCCGTACGTTCCGCGGCCCGGCCGCCCGGCACGGCTCCTCCGGTGGCGGGGTCCGCGTCAAGGCGGTCTGCGACTGCGGGCGCAACGTCCGGGTGGTCCCCTCGGTCCTGGCCCAGGCCCCCATCGTGTGCGGCGGCTGCGGCAAGCCGTTCCGCATCCCGGAGGTCGTGGGAGCGGCGGCGAGCTAGGGGTACGGCTGCTCGTGGCAGCCGTACCCGGCCCACCCGCCGGGGCTCGCGCACCCGACGTGACTCACCTCCACGCCGGGTGCCTCCCCGGCATGCCCTGACGGGGCCCCGTACCGCCGCCGGCGCCCTCGCCCGCACCCTCCGCCAGAAGCGACCCCCCGGGTATGGCACAATGGCTAGCTGTACTCGACAGTCGCACAGGACCCCTCTCTCCTCCGGCTGACGCGTCCATCGGGCACTCGGGTACCGCAACCCCACGCGGCAGTCTCGCCGTGCCCAACCACGTCAATTCCAGGAGAATCCACTCCCGTGGCAGTCAAGATCAAGCTGAAGCGTCTGGGCAAGATCCGTTCGCCTCACTACCGCATCGTCGTCGCCGACTCCCGCACCCGCCGTGACGGCCGTGCGATCGAGGAGATCGGCAAGTACCACCCGACCTACAACCCGTCGGTCATCGAGGTGGACGCCGACCGCGTCGCGTACTGGCTGGGTGTCGGCGCGCAGCCGACCGAGCCCGTCCTCGCCATCCTGAAGAAGACCGGCGACTGGCAGAAGTTCAAGGGCGAGCCCGCCCCGGCGCCGCTGCTCGTCGCCGAGCCGAAGGCCACCCGCCCGTCGTTCGAGGCGCTCGGCGGTGACGACGAGGGCAAGGGTGAGGCCATCACCCAGAAGAAGAAGGCTGAGAAGAAGGACGAGGCCGCGGCTGAGTCCGAGTCGACCGAGGCCTGAGCAGCATGCTCGAAGAGGCGCTTGAGCACCTCGTGAAGGGCATCGTCGACAACCCTGACGATGTGCAGGTCGCCTCGCGCGACCTGCGCCGCGGGCGCGTGCTGGAGGTCCGGGTGCACCCCGACGACCTCGGCAAGGTGATCGGCCGCAACGGCCGCACCGCGCGTGCTCTGCGCACCGTCGTGGGTGCCATCGGCGGGCGTGGTGTCCGTGTCGACCTCGTCGACGTGGACCAAGTCCGCTGACGCTTTCGCAGCACCGGCTCGGGCCGGGGAGGGCCACTGGGCCGTCCCCGGCCCGTAGTCGTATGACAGGAGAACAAGCACAGTGCAGCTGGTAGTCGCACGGATCGGCCGTGCCCATGGCATCAAGGGCGAGGTCACCGTCGAGGTGCGCACCGACGAGCCCGAACTCCGGCTCGCGCCCGGCGCCGTACTCGCCACCGACCCCGCCTCCGCGGGACCGCTCACCATCGAGACCGGCCGGGTGCACAGCGGCCGGCTGCTCCTGCGCTTCGCGGGCGTGAGCGACCGCACCGGCGCCGAGGCCCTCCGCAACATCCTCCTGATCGCCGAGATCGACCCGGAGGAGCTGCCCGAGGGCGAGGACGAGTACTACGACCACCAGCTCATGGACCTCGACGTGGTGACCGAGGACGGCACCGAGGTCGGCCGGATCACGGAGATCTCCCATCTGCCCTCCCAGGACCTGTTCATCGTCGAACGCCCGGACGGCAGCGAAGTCATGATCCCGTTCGTGGAGGAGATCGTCACCGAGATCGACCTGGAGGAGCAGCGGGCCGTCATCGCCCCGCCCCCGGGCCTGATCGACGACCGAGCCGAGGTCGCGTCCTCCCGCGACGACGATGAGTCCTCCCGCGACGAGGACGGGTCCTGATGCGGCTCGACGTCGTCACGATCTTCCCCGAGTACCTGGAACCGCTGAACGTCTCCCTCGTCGGCAAGGCACGCGCGCGTGGCCGGCTGAACGTGCACGTGCACGACCTGCGGGAGTGGACGTACGACCGCCACAACACGGTCGACGACACCCCCTACGGGGGCGGTCCGGGCATGGTCATGAAGACCGACCCCTGGGGCGACGCCCTGGACACGGTCCTCGCCGACGGCTATGAGTCCGGCGCCCAGGCCCCCGCGCTGATCGTCCCCACCCCGAGCGGCCGCCCCTTCACCCAGGAACTCGCCGTCGAGCTCTCCGAGCACCCCTGGCTGATCTTCACGCCGGCCCGCTACGAGGGCATCGACCGGCGGGTCATGGACGAGTACGCGACCCGGATGCCGGTCCACGAGGTCTCCATCGGCGACTACGTGCTCGCCGGCGGCGAGGCGGCCGTCCTGGTGATCACCGAGGCCGTGGCCAGGCTGCTGCCCGGTGTCCTCGGCAACGCCGAGTCCCACCGGGACGACTCCTTCGCGCCCGGCGCGATGGCGAGTCTCCTGGAGGGCCCCGTCTACACCAAGCCGCCCGTCTGGCGCGGCCGGGACATCCCGGACGTGCTGCTCAGCGGCCACCACGGGAAGATCGCCCGCTGGCGCCGCGACGAGGCGCTCAGGCGCACCACGGCAAACCGGCCCGACCTGATCGAGCACTGCGACCCCAAGGCCTTCGACAAGAAGGACCGCGAGATGCTCTCCATCCTGGGCTGGGCCCCGGACCCGGAGGGTGAGCCGTACGGTCGATTTTGGCGCAGGACCGGGGCCGTGGAAGAATAGACCGCTGTTGTGCGCCCGTCCGGCGTGCGCCCCTGCCACAGGGGGACACGACGCCCGTCCCGACCCGCACGGCAGACCTCTTGTACACCTAGTTCCCGTTGATGACCTGTGGCATCAGCGAAGAAAGCAGACGAAATGTCTCACCTGCTCGACACCGTCGACGCCGCGTCGCTGCGCAGCGACATCCCGGCCTTCCGCCCGGGTGACACCGTCAACGTGCACGTCCGCGTCATCGAGGGCAACCGCTCCCGTGTGCAGCAGTTCAAGGGCGTGGTGATCCGTCGCCAGGGCGCCGGTGTCCGCGAGACCTTCACGGTCCGCAAGGTCTCGTTCTCCGTCGGCGTCGAGCGCACCTTCCCGGTGCACACCCCGATCGTCGAGAAGATCGAGCTGGTCACCCGTGGTGACGTGCGCCGCGCCAAGCTGTACTACCTCCGTGAGCTGCGCGGCAAGGCCGCGAAGATCAAGGAGAAGCGCGACAGCTGAGCGCTTTTCGGGGGTCACGGCGGAGCCGGATAGCATCTGGCTCCGATGGACACCGAAGCACAGCCGAGGGAACGCGACCGTTCCTCCCTTCCCGGTACACCGGGATCGGAGGGCCGGTCGCGTTTCGCGTTGGTGGCGTGGGCCGCCGACCGGCTGCCGGGCGGCAGGATCAGCCTCACCCTCCTCGCCTGCCTGGGGTTTTTGCTGCTCCTCAACGCTTTCGTGGTGCAACCGTTCCAGATTCCGAGCGGATCCATGGAACAGGGATTGAGGATCGGCGACCGCGTCCTCGTAAATAAGTTGGCGTACCGTTTCGGTGCCCAGCCGCGCCGCGGCGACGTGGTTGTCTTCGACGGGACCGGGTATTTCGGGGACGCCGACTACATCAAACGCGTTGTCGGGGTGGGGGGAGACCATGTGGTGTGCTGCGACGAGAAGGGGAGGATCGAGGTGAACGGCCGACCGGTCGACGAGACGGCGTTCCTCTATCCCGGGGACACCCCGTCCACCGTCCCCTTCGACGTCGTCGTGCCCGCGGGCCGCCTGTTCCTCCTCGGGGACCACCGCGGCGACTCCAGCGACTCCCGCGACCACCTCGGCTCACCCGGCGGCGGCATGGTGCCGGTCGGCGACGTCATCGGCCGGGCCGACTGGATCGTCTGGCCGTACGACCGGCTGACCCGGCTGCACCGTCCGTCCGCGTACGCGCGTGTGCCCGCCGCGGAGGGCGCGCATGGGTAACCGCGGCAGGCCACGTGGGGTGTCCAGCACGCCGGCCGACAACCTGCTGCCCACCGGGACGCGCCGCACCTCGGCGGCCGGCCCCGGCCGCAGCCGCGCCGAGCGGCGCAAGCTCCAGCGCAAGGTGAAGCGCAAGCGCAGGCGTTCGGCCGTTCGGGAGATCCCCCTTCTGGTCGGTGTCGCCGTCCTGATAGCGCTGGTCCTCAAGACCTTCCTCGTCCAGGCGTTCGTGATCCCGTCCGGCTCGATGGAGCAGACGATCCGGATCGGCGACCGCGTCCTGGTCGACAAGTTCACCCCGTGGTTCGGCTCCAAGCCCCAGCGTGGGGACGTCGTGGTGTTCCACGACCCGGGCGGCTGGCTGGCCGACGAGCAGACCGCCAAGAAGCACGACCCCATCGTCGTCAAACAGGTCAAGGAAGGCCTCACCTTCATCGGCCTGCTGCCCTCGGACAACGAGAAGGACCTGATCAAACGGGTGATCGGGGTCGGCGGCGACCACGTCAAGTGCTGCGACGCGCAGGGCCGGGTCACCGTCAACGGCGTCCCCCTGACCGAGGGCCCCTACCTGTATCCCGGCAGCGCCCCGTCCGCCACGCCCTTCGACATCACCGTGCCCGAGGGGCGCCTGTGGGTGATGGGCGACCACCGGGACAACTCCGCGGATTCCCGCGCCCACCAGAACACGCCGTACGGCGGCACGGTCTCCGAGAACTCGGTGGTCGGCCGCGCCATGGTGATCGGCTGGCCCGTCGGCCACTGGACCCGCCTCGACGAACCTAAAACCTTCGCAAGCGTTGTGAACTCCGTGTCGGGGTCGACCGTGGCCCCTGCGCTGTCGCATAGGGTTGCCTCCGACGATCCGAACGCAATCACCCAGCTCCCGACCCCTGCGGAACTCCCGCTCGTTATGGGAGTGGTGGGCCTGCACCGTGCATGGGGCAGGCGGCGGCACAGAGTAAGGAGTTGGCGTGGGGGATGTGGCGGTTGGCGCACGGTCGGGACACGACGGCGAGGAGCACCGCGGGCACCCCGTGGAGGCGAACGTCCCCGGTCCGGACGGCGCCATGACCTCCGGGAACTCGGAGTTCTCGGCGACGGGAGACGACACGCCGGAGGGACAGCGGCCCGGGGCCCAGAGCGACGGCACGGACGAGGGCGCACGCCCGCCGAAGAAGCCCCGCTCGTTCTGGAAGGAACTGCCGATCCTCATCGGCATCGCGCTGGTCCTCGCCCTGCTGATCAAGACGTTCCTGGTCCAGGCGTTCTCGATCCCGTCGGACTCGATGCAGAACACCCTCCAGCAGGGTGACCGCGTCCTGGTCGACAAGCTCACCCCGTGGTTCGGCTCCAAGCCCGAGCGCGGCGAGGTCGTCGTCTTCCACGACCCGGACAACTGGCTGGCCGGCGAGCCGACGCCCAACCCGAACCCGGTGCAGAAGGTGCTCAGCTGGATCGGCCTGATGCCGTCCGCCGAGGAGAAGGACCTGATCAAGCGGGTGATCGGCGTCGGCGGTGACACCGTCGAGTGCAAGGGCACCGGCCCGCTCGTGGTCAACGGCAAGGCGCTGAACGAGCCCTACGTCTACCCGGGCAACACCCCGTGCAGCCAGGACGACCAGGGCGGCCAGTTCAAGGTCAAGGTCCCCAAGGGCTACATCTGGGTGATGGGCGACCACCGCCAGAACTCCCGCGACTCGCGGTACAACCAGTCCGACAAGCACCACGGCATGGTCCCCGTCGACAAGGTCGTCGGCCGCGCCATCGTCAAGGCCTGGCCGATCAACCGCTGGGGCACCCTGCCCGTCCCGGACACCTTCGACCAGCCCGGCCTCAACCACCAGTCCTCGGCCGCGGCCTCCCTCTCGGTGGCCCCGGAGGGCGTCGCCGTGGCGGCGGTGCTGCCGGTGGCGCTGTGGCGGCGCAGGCGGACCGAGCCGGTGGAGGCCGGGAAGCGCTGACGACGCCGGTCGTGAACATGCCGGTCGGGAATGTGCGGGCCGCGAAAGAGGGGCTGCCCCTGCTCGGTACTGCCGGGTAGGGTGCGGGCCATGGGTGGCGAGAGCACGACGCGTACGGCCCCGCGCAGCGGGAGCACAGGCACGGCACAGGCCGGCGGCAGCCGGCTCGGGCAACGGCTGTCCGGGCTGGCCGTGGCGCTGGGTCTGGTCATGTTCCTCGGCGGATTCGTCTGGGGAGCCCTGATCTACCGGCCGTACACCGTGCCCACCAGTTCGATGACCCCGACGATCGACATCGGCGACCGGGTGCTGGCCGAGAAGGTCGACGGCGGCGAGGTCAAGCGCGGCGACGTCGTCGTCTTCCGCGACAAGGACTGGGTCGCCAACGCCAAGGTGGTCAAGCGGGTCGTCGCGGTCGGCGGCGACACCGTCTCCTGCTGCACCGACGGCAAGCTCACCGTCAACGGCAAGCAGATCGACGAGCCGTACCTGCCCGAGGGCAGCCTGGCCGAGATCAAGAACTTCCCGACGGTCACCGTCCCCGAGGGCCGCCTCTTCCTGCTCGGCGACGAGCGCCAGGGCTCCCTGGACTCCACCGCCCACCTCACCGACGCCGCCCGGGGCACGGTGGCCCGCGACGCCGTCTCCGCCCGCGTCGACGCCGTCGTCTGGCCCATGAAGGGCATGCTCAAGCGGCCCACCGGCTTCGAAACGCTGGGCACCCTCTCCCAGCCGGGCCCACTGCGGACCATCGAACTGCTGATCGTCGTCGGTGCCGTCCTGGTCCTCGGCGGCGGCGCCTACGGCCCGATCGCCAAGCGGCTGGGCCGCTCCCGCGCCCGTGGCTGAGTCCACCGGACCCACGCAGGCCGGCGGGGACACCTACCGGGGCGGTCTGCGCAAGGTCGCCCGGGTGATCCTGCTCGACCCCCGCGACCGCATCCTCCTGCTGCACGGTCACGAGCCGGACGACCCGGCCGACGACTGGTGGTTCACCCCCGGCGGCGGAGTGGAGGGCGACGAGACGCGCGAAGAGGCCGCTCTCAGGGAACTCGCCGAGGAGACCGGTATCACCGACGTCCGGCTCGGTCCCGTGCTGTGGCGCCGGCGGTGCTCCTTCCCGTTCGCCGGCCGCCGTTGGGACCAGGACGAGTGGTACTACCTGGCCCGCACCACCCAGACGGCCACCGCGGCGCTGGGCCTGACCGAGCTGGAGCGGCGCAGTGTCGCCGGAGCGCGCTGGTGGACGTGTCAGGAACTGACCCGGTCACATGAGACGGTGTATCCGACCAGACTCGCCGGGCTGCTGCGCACGCTGCTCGACGAAGGTCCCCCGGCCAGGCCCGTGACCCTCGACACGGAAATCGTCTGAGGGTCCGTCGGACTGGCGCACAATGGGTGGGATCGCACGGCTGAAGGGGAACATGCCATGAGCGCCGAGGACCTCGAGAAGTACGAGACCGAGATGGAGCTGAAGCTCTACCGGGAGTACCGAGATGTCGTCGGTCTGTTCAAATACGTGATCGAGACAGAGCGGCGTTTCTATCTCACCAACGACTACGAGATGCAGGTGCACTCGGTACAGGGTGAGGTGTTCTTCGAGGTCTCCATGGCCGACGCCTGGGTCTGGGACATGTACAGGCCGGCTCGCTTCGTGAAGCAGGTCCGCGTCCTGACGTTCAAGGACGTGAATATCGAGGAGCTCAACAAGAGCGACCTCGAACTTCCGGGCGGCTGACACGCCCGCGACTTCCTCGTTCGGGTGACGGGGTTGTCCACAACCGCCGGGTACTCCACCAAGATCCACTTCTGGGCCCGTGATGCGTGACGGTGGGCGCCGGAGGTGGTGCCGACATGAGCAGGGCACGCAGGGGACTCGGCAGGTACGGCGAGGATCTGGCCGCGCGGCGGCTGACCGAGGCCGGTATGACGATCGTGGAGCGCAACTGGCGCTGCGGACGGTCCGGCGAGATCGACATCGTGGCCCGGGACGGGAGCACGCTTGTCGTCTGCGAGGTGAAGACCCGCAGGTCAGGGACGTTCCAGCATCCGATGGCCGCGGTGACGCCCGCGAAGGCGCGACGGCTGAGGGACCTCGCCGAACGCTGGATCCAGAGCCACGGCGGAGCCCCGCCGGGAGGCGTCCGCATCGATCTGGTCGGCGTCCTCCTGCCCCGCCGGGGCGCCGCGACCGTCGAGCACGCGCGGGGGGTGTCCTGACATGGGATTCGCCCGTACGTGCTCGGTGGCCCTGGTGGGCGTCGAGGGAGTGGTCGTCGAGGTCCAGGCCGACCTGGAACCCGGCGTGGCGGCCTTCACCCTGGTGGGCCTCCCCGACAAGAGCCTGACGGAGAGCCGCGACCGGGTCCGCGCGGCGGTGGTGAACTCGGGCGGCGAATGGCCGCAGAAGAAGCTCACCGTCGGGCTCAGCCCGGCCTCCGTGCCGAAGGCCGGCTCCGGGTTCGACCTGGCCGTCGCCTGCGCGGTGCTAGGCGCCGCCGAACGCGTCGACCCGAGGGTCCTCGCCGACCTCGTCATGATCGGGGAACTGGGCCTGGACGGCCGGGTGCGGCCGGTGCGCGGCATCCTGCCCGCCGTCCTCGCGGCCGCCGAAGCGGGCTACGAGCAGGTGGTCGTCCCCGAGTGCGCCGCCGCCGAGGCATCCCTGGTCCCCGGCGTGTCCGTGCTCGGCATCCGCAACCTGCGCCAGCTGATCGCCGTCCTCACCGACGCACCCGTGCCCGAGGAGGAACCCGACGACCAGGGACGACCCGACCCCCTGCTGGCCGGCCTGCGGGTGCCGGGCACCGGAGCGGCCACCGGCATGCACAGCGCCGGTGCCGCGCAGTACGACCAGGGCCACGACCTGGCCGACGTCGTGGGCCAGACCTCGGCCCGCACGGCCGTGGAGGTGGCCGCGGCCGGCGGACACCACCTGTTCCTGGAAGGACCTCCGGGAGCGGGCAAGACCATGCTCGCCGAGCGGCTGCCCGCCGTGCTGCCCCGGCTCACCCGCGAGGAGTCGCTGGAGGTCACGGCGGTGCACTCGGTGGCCGGGCTGCTGCCCCCGGGAAAGCCGCTCATCGACGTCGCGCCCTACTGCGCCCCGCACCACTCGGCCACGATGCAGTCGCTCGTCGGCGGCGGCCCGGGCGTCGCCCGCCCCGGCGCCGTCTCCCTCGCCCACCGGGGCGTGCTGTTCCTCGACGAGGCGCCCGAGTTCCACGGCCAGACCCTGGACGCCCTGCGGCAGCCCCTGGAGTCCGGGCACGTGGTGATCGCGCGCAGCGCCGGCGTGGTCCGGTTCCCCGCCCGGTTCCTGATGATCCTGGCGGCCAACCCCTGTCCCTGCGGACGCTTCTCGCAGCGGGACGCCCTGTGCGACTGCCCGCCGTCGGCGATCCGCCGCTACCAGGCCCGGCTCTCCGGCCCCCTGCTGGACCGGGTCGACCTGCGGGTCGAGGTCGACCCGGTCACCCGCGCCCAGCTCACCGACCCCGGCGCCCGGGGCGAGTCCACCGCCACCGTGGCCGAGCGGGTCGGGGCGGCCCGGGAGCGGGCGGCCGCCCGGCTCACCGGGACCCCGTGGCGCACCAACGGCGAAGTGCCCGGACGGGAACTGCGCGGCCGTTTCCACGCCGCCGCCGGAGCGATGGACGAGGCCGAGCGCAACCTCGAACGCGGTGTGCTCACGGCCCGCGGCATCGACCGGGTGCTGCGCGTCGCCTGGACGGTCGCGGACCTCGTCGGCCACGACCGCCCGGACGCCGGCGACGTCGGTCTCGCCCTGCACCTGCGCACCGGAGTGCCGCGGGGCGTGCCCATGGCCATCGGGGCCCTGACATGACCGGGAGCCCGGCACGGCGGCGGCACCGGCACGACGGGGCACCTGGCACGGCGGGGGCACCGGCATGACCGCGGGCGACCGGGAGCGGAAGGGGCAGCGGGAACTGCTGGACCGGGTCTTCCTCACCCGGGTCGTCGAGCCGGGCGACGAGGTCGCGGGCCGGTGGCTGCGGAGGTACGGGCCGGGGGAGACGGCGCGGCGGCTGCGGGACGGCGGGGAGCCGCTGCCGGGCGTGAGCGCGACACGGTGGGGCGGCCTGGTCGCCCGGGCACGGCGGGCCGATCCGGAACGGGACCTCGACGAGGCGCACCGGGCCGGCGTGCGGTTCGTGGGCCCGGGGGACACGGAATGGCCCGGCCAGCTCGACGACCTCGGGGACGCACGGCCCCTGGGACTGTGGGTCCGGGGGCGCCCCGGGCTGCGGATGTGGGCCCTGAGATCCGTCGCCGTGGTCGGAGCCCGCGCCTGCACCGAGTACGGCATCCATGTCGCCGGTTCGCTTGCCGCGGAGCTCGCCGAGCGGGGCTGGGTCGTCGTCTCGGGCGGTGCCTACGGGATCGACGGGGCCGCCCACCGCGGCGCCCTCGCCGCGGGCGGAGCCACCGTCGCCGTACTGGCCTGCGGGGTCGACCGCCCCTACCCGCGCGGCCACACCGCCCTGATCGACCGGATCGCCGAACAGGGACTGGTGATCGGTGAGTTGCCGCCCGGAGAGCATCCGACGCCGAGCCGCTTCGTGCTCCGCAACCGGGTGATCGCGGCCCTGACCAGGGGAACCGTCGTCGTGGAGGCCGCCTGCCGCAGCGGCTCGCTGGTCACCGCCCGGGCGGCGGCGCGTCTGGGCAGGCTCACCATGGGCGTGCCGGGGCCCGTCACCAGCGGGCTCTCCGCCGGCGTGCACGACATGCTGCGCGGCGAGGCGGTCCTGGTCACCGACGCGGCCGAGGTGGTCGAAGTCGTGGGCGACATGGGTGAGCTGGCTCCGCCCCGGCGGGGGCCGGTCCTCCCGCGTGACCTGCTGGAGCCGGCCGCCCGCGCCGTGCTGGCCGCCCTGCCGGGGGATCGCGCGGCCCCCGTGGGCGAGATCGCGTGCGACGCGGGCACCACCGCGGACGACGTGATCGCGAGACTGTACGAACTCCGAGCACTTGGTTACGTCGAACGACACGGCGACGGCTGGAAGTTGACACGCCAGGCGATGATCTCCGCCCGGACCGGCCGGGAGGGATGTTGACCGAGCGTGTTCGGCCGTCCGGGGGAACCCCCTACATCCTTGGGAATTCCCGGAGTTGGCACCCGCGTCCGATCACGCAGAGCGAGCCGCGCGGTGCGACGGAAGACCCGGTGGGGGAGGTTCGCGCAGGGGTGGTGCCTCGCCGTTCGCACACCGCGACTCCTCAGTCACGCTACGCTCACGAAGTCCGGGCGCAGAACGCGCCATCTCGACATCAGGCCGACAGCTCACCCAGGTGCCCCACAGCGGTGCACGACCCCCAGGGCACCCCACCCACCCCACCACATCCCACCTCCGGTCACTTCCCCCGCTCCACGGCAGAACACGGCACTTCACGGCAGAACGGCACAAGGCGACGAATGCCCCAGCACACCTCCGGGTCAGACCGGGCGGCGATCCCCCCAGCCGCCCGCGACGGTGGCAGCGTGCGGCCGCCCGCTCCCTCGACGCTCGACGAGCTGTGGCGGTCGTACAAGGCGACGGGGGACGACCGGCTGCGGGAGCAGCTGATCCTGCACTACTCGCCGCTCGTCAAATACGTGGCGGGCCGGGTCAGCGTCGGTCTGCCGCCCAATGTGGAGCAGGCCGACTTCGTCTCCTCGGGCGTGTTCGGGCTGATCGACGCGATCGAGAAGTTCGACGTCGACCGGGAGATCAAGTTCGAGACCTACGCGATCACCCGGATCCGGGGCGCGATGATCGACGAACTGCGGGCGCTGGACTGGATCCCCCGGTCCGTCCGGCAGAAGGCGCGCAACGTCGAACGGGCGTACGCGACGCTGGAGGCGCGGCTGAGGCGTACCCCCACGGAAGGGGAGGTCGCCGCCGAGCTCGGCATGGAGGTGGACGACCTCCACGCCGTGTTCAGCCAGTTGTCGCTGGCCAACGTCGTGGCCCTGGAGGAGCTGCTGCACGTCGGCGGCGAGGACGGGGACGGGCTCAGCTTCATGGACACGCTGGAGGACACCGCCGCCGACAACCCGGTGGAGGTGGCCGAGGACCGGGAGCTGAGACGGTTCCTGGCCCGGGCGATCAACACCCTGCCCGACCGCGAGAAGACCGTGGTCACGCTCTACTACTACGAGGGCCTGACCCTCGCGGAGATCGGGAACGTGCTCGGGGTCACCGAGAGCCGGGTCAGCCAGATCCACACCAAGTCGGTGCTCCAGCTGCGGGCCAAGCTGGCGGCCTTCGGGCGCTGACTCCTCCCTTCCGGGGTGGCGGGTCCGTAAAGTGGTTGACGTGCCAAGGATTCGAGCGGCCTCCGTGGCCGAGCACCGGTCGATGCAGCGAGCCGCCCTGCTGGACGCGGCTCGGTCCCTGCTGTCCGAGGGCGGGACGGAGGCGCTGACCTTCCCCGCCCTGGCCGAGCGCACGGGGCTGGCGCGCTCGTCCGTGTACGAGTACTTCCGCTCGCGGGCCGCGGTGGTCGAGGAACTGTGCGAGGTCGACTTCCCCGTATGGGCGGCCGAGGTCGCGGCGGCCATGGAGCGTGCGGCGACGGCCGAGGACAAGGTCGAGGCGTATGTGCGGCAGCAGCTCGCGCTGGTCGGGGACCGGCGGCACCGGGCCGTCGTGGCGATCTCGGCGAGCGAGCTGGACGCGGGCGCGCGCGAGAAGATCCGGGCGGCGCACGGGGAACTGGTCGCGATGGTCGTGGAGGCCCTCGGCGAGATGGGCCACGAGCAGCCCCGGCTCGCCGCGATGCTCCTCCAGGGCGTCGTGGACGCGGCCGTCCGCCGCATCGAACTGATCGCCGCGGAGGACCCCTCGACGGTGACGGACGCGGCGGTGAGCATGGCCCTGCGCGGGGTAGGGGGCTGACCCCACCACTCCCACCAGATCCCCCGGCCCGGCACGCCCGGCGCCCGGCTGTGACGTCCCCGGCCCTCGGCCCCGCCGCGCACGGAGGCCGTCACCCCGGCAGCGGCACCCCCAGGACCGGCAGCAGGCGGGAAGGGCCGTTGCGGAGCAGCCAGGGTGGGAGCAGGGACAGGGGGTTCAGGTAGGTCTCGCCGCGCAGCAGGCCCCAGTGGACGCAGGTCGTGGGGCAGTGCGGTGCCGGGGTCTCGACCGTGCCGACCACCTCGCCCGCCCGCACTACGTCCCCCTTGCGCACCGACGCGCGTACCGGCTCGTAGGTGGTCCGGAGGTCCGTGCCCGTCAGCTCCACCGACACCACGCCGCGTCCGGCCACCCGGCCCGCGAAGGACACACGGCCGGCGGCGACCGCCCGGACCGGGGCTCCGGGCGCCGCGCCCAGGTCGACACCACGGTGCCCGGGGCCGTACACCGTCGCCGGCGGCTCCCAGCCGCGCAGCAGCACCGGCCGTACCCCGACCGGCCAGGCGCGCCCGATGGCCGGAACCCCACCCCCGGCCGGCGGCGCGGGTGCCGGGACCGGGACGTCCGCACGGGCCGGGGGAGTCGGCGCGGACACCGCGCAGACCAGCGGCAGACCCGCCCACAGGGCCACGTATCGCATCGCTCGTCGCATGCGAGAACCCTCCACCGGACGAACCGATCATGGCCGGGATCTGTGGACAACCCGCCGGTTGTGGACAGCGGCGTCACCCGCCGCCTCGCCGGTCCCGTACACTTCTTCTGGCGATCCGGGTCACCGGGTCGACTTCGCACGCCCCGGTACGGCATCCGGAAACGGTTCGTACCAAGCGCCCCTCGGTCCCTAGCGGCACGGCGCATCGCGGGCGTCAGGCGCGGCCGCCGTCCGGCGGGCGCGGCACAACCGAGAAATTCAAGGAGATACGGCCATGGCCGTCGTCACGATGCGGGAGCTGCTGGAGAGCGGCGTCCACTTCGGTCACCAGACCCGTCGCTGGAACCCGAAGATGAAGCGCTTCATCTTCACCGAGCGCAACGGCATCTACATCATCGACCTGCTCCAGTCGCTGTCGTACATCGACCGCGCCTACGAGTTCGTCAAGGAGACCGTCGCCCACGGCGGCACGGTCATGTTCGTCGGCACGAAGAAGCAGGCGCAGGAGGCCATCGCCGAGCAGGCCACCCGCGTCGGCATGCCCTACGTCAACCAGCGCTGGCTGGGCGGCATGCTCACCAACTTCTCCACCGTCTACAAGCGTCTGCAGCGCCTCAAGGAGCTCGAGCAGATCGACTTCGAGGACGTCGCCGCGTCGGGTCTGACCAAGAAGGAGCTTCTCGTGCTCTCGCGCGAGAAGGCCAAGCTGGAGAAGACCCTCGGCGGTATCCGCGAGATGCAGAAGGTGCCCAGCGCCGTCTGGATCGTGGACACCAAGAAGGAGCACATCGCGGTCGGTGAGGCCCGGAAGCTCAACATCCCGGTCGTCGCGATCCTCGACACCAACTGCGACCCCGACGAGGTCGACTACAAGATCCCGGGCAACGACGACGCGATCCGCTCCGTCACCCTGCTCACCCGCGTGATCGCCGACGCCGTCGCCGAGGGCCTCATCTCCCGCTCGCGCGTCGCCACCGGCGACAAGGGCGAGAAGGCCGCCGGCGAGCCGCTCGCCGAGTGGGAGCGCGACCTCCTCGAGGGCGAGAAGAAGGCCGACGAGGCCGCTCCGGCCGCCGAGGCCGCCCCCGCCGCCGAGGCCGAGAAGCCGGCCGAGGCCCCCGCCGCCGAGGCCCCCGCCGCCGAGGCCGAGAAGCCGGCCGAGGCTCCCGCCGCCGAGGCCGCCCCGGCCGCCGAGGGCGAGCAGGCCTGACGTCAGCGTTGACGGCGGGGGCGGCACCAGCAGCGCCTCCGGCGCGGTGAAGTCCGCCCCCGCCGTTCACCCGCAGGTCGGCACGCCGTCCGTTGTCCGCGATCACATGTGGACCGGAGCGTGCCGCTCTCCGATCTCCCAAGACTTCGAGAAAGACTCACAGACTCATGGCGAACTACACCGCCGCCGACGTCAAGAAGCTCCGTGAGCTCACCGGCGCCGGCATGATGGACTGCAAGAAGGCGCTGGACGAGGCCGAGGGCAACGTCGACAAGGCCGTCGAGGCGCTGCGCATCAAGGGCCAGAAGGGCGTCGCCAAGCGCGAGGGCCGCTCCGCCGAGAACGGCGCCGTGGTCTCCATCATCGCCGACGACAACTCCTCCGGCGTCCTCGTCGAGCTGAAGTGCGAGACGGACTTCGTCGCCAAGGGTGACAAGTTCCAGGCCGTGGCCAAGGCCATCGCCGAGCACGTCGCCAAGACGAACCCGGCCGACCTGGAGGCCCTGCTCGCCTCCGAGATCGAGGCCGGCAAGACCGTCCAGGCGTTCGTGGACGAGGCCAACGCCAACCTCGGCGAGAAGATCGTCCTGGACCGCTTCGCGCAGTTCACCGACGGCTACGTCACCGCCTACATGCACCGCACCATGCCCGACCTGCCCCCGCAGATCGGTGTCCTGGTCGAGCTCGACAAGCCGAACGCCGAGATCGCCAAGGGCGTCGCCCAGCACATCGCGGCCTTCGCGCCGAAGTACCTCGCCAAGGACGACGTCCCGGCCGAGGTCGTCGAGTCCGAGCGCCGCATCGCCGAGGAGACCACCCGCGCCGAGGGCAAGCCCGAGGCCGCGATCGCCAAGATCGTCGAGGGTCGTCTGAACGGCTTCTTCAAGGACGCCACGCTGCTCGGCCAGCCGTACGCGCTCGACAACAAGAAGTCGGTCCAGAAGGTGCTGGACGAGGCCGGTGTCACCCTGAAGCGCTTCACGCGCATCAAGGTCGGCATCTGAGTCCGTACCGCGATCGACGCGCGACCCCTATAGGGTCGACAGCAGTCGTCCGGGCACACCGCCACACCCAGGCACGTGGCGGACGGCAGCAGATCTGACGAGGAGGCCATTGCCGCGCATGGGAGCGAAAAGCGAACCCATCGGCAATGGCCTTCTTCGTATGTGCAACACGTGAAAGAGGCGGGATCTCCATGACCACCAAGGCCCAGAAGAGCGACGACGGCAAAGTACGCGGCCGGTTTCTGCTGAAGCTGTCCGGAGAAGCCTTCTCCGGAGGCGGGGGCCTGGGCGTGGACCCGGACGTGGTGCACAAGATCGCCCGTGAGATCGGTGCCGTCGTCCGCGACGGCGCCGAGATCGCCGTCGTCATCGGCGGCGGCAACTTCTTCCGCGGCGCCGAACTCCAGCAGCGCGGCATGGACCGGGCGCGCTCCGACTACATGGGCATGCTCGGCACCGTGATGAACTGCCTCGCCCTCCAGGACTTCCTGGAGAAGGAGGGCATCGACAGCCGGGTGCAGACCGCCATCACCATGGGCCAGGTCGCCGAGCCGTACATCCCGCTGCGCGCCGTGCGCCACCTGGAGAAGGGCCGCGTGGTCATCTTCGGCGCCGGTATGGGCATGCCCTACTTCTCCACCGACACCACCGCCGCCCAGCGCGCCCTGGAGATCGACGCCGAGGCGCTGCTCATGGGCAAGAACGGTGTGGACGGGGTCTACGACTCCGACCCCAAGACCAACCCCGACGCCGTCAAGTTCGACGCCCTCGGCTACGGCGAGGTCATCACCCGCGAGCTCAAGGTCGCCGACGCCACCGCGGTCACCCTCTGCCGTGACAACAAGCTGCCGATCCTCGTGTTCGAGCTCCTGGCGGAGGGCAATATCGCGCGGGCCGTCAAGGGTGAGAAGATCGGCACGCTGGTGGGTGACCACGACAGCCGGAACTGACCGGCACGCCCCGTCGCCCGGGGTACGACACCTGTCCGGGGGACGGACGGGACGCACCCTGGCCGGGGGATGGACAATGTCCTGCCGGTCGGGAACCGTGCAGGAAGAAGACGCGACGCAGCCGGCCGCCGCCCCTACGAGGAACCGCAGCCGGGCCTTACTCAAGACACGCAGGAGCAAGTGGTGATCGAAGAGACCCTCCTCGAAGCCGAGGAGAAGATGGAGAAGGCCGTCGTGGTCGCCAAGGAGGACTTCGCCGCGATCCGCACCGGCCGTGCGCACCCGGCGATGTTCAACAAGATCGTTGCCGACTACTACGGCGCCCTGACGCCGATCAACCAGCTGGCCTCGTTCTCCGTGCCGGAGCCGCGGATGGCCGTCGTGACGCCGTTCGACAAGAGCGCGCTGCGCAACATCGAGCAGGCGATCCGCGACTCCGACCTGGGCGTCAACCCCAGCAACGACGGCAACATCATCCGTGTGGTGTTCCCCGAGCTGACCGAGGAGCGCCGCCGCGACTACATCAAGGTCGCCAAAAGCAAGGCGGAGGACTCCCGGGTGTCGATCCGCTCCGTGCGCCGCAAGGCCAAGGACGCCATCGACAAGCTGATCAAGGACGGCGAGGTCGGCGAGGACGAGGGCCGCCGCGCCGAGAAGGAGCTGGACGACACCACGGCGAAGTACGTCGCCCAGGTGGACGAGCTCCTGAAGCACAAGGAAGCGGAGCTGCTCGAAGTCTGATGAGCGACTCTTCCTGGGGGGCACCGCCGGCGGCGGGGCAGGCCGGGTACTGGGGGCCCACCGCGGGTGGGCCTGTCCAGGGGGCTGCCCCGGCGGGTCCCGCGTACGATGCGCCTCAGGCGCAGCAGACTCGCCCCATGCCCATCGTGCCCGACGACCCCGCCCACGGCGGGGCCCAGGACGACGACCGGGGGGCCGCTCGGCTGAGCGGTCCCTTGTTCCGAGACGAGACGCAGGGTTTCACCCACGGTCAGGCCGGGCCGACGCACGACCCGACGCCGTACTCCACGCAGAGTCCGGCGCAGTACCCCGCACAGAGTCAGACGCAGTACCCCATGCAGAGTCAGACGCACAGTCCGACGCGGAATCCGGAGCCCATGTCCCACGCCCCGCAGCCGGCGCCAGCGCCGCAGAAGAAGAGCGCGGGCCGTGACCTGAGCGCGGCCATAGGGGTCGGCGTGGGCCTCGGTGTGCTGATCATCGCCTCCCTGTTCATCGTCAAGGCCGTGTTCGTCGGTGTCGTCGCGGTCGCCGTGGTGGTGGGTCTGTGGGAGCTGACCAGCAGACTGCAGGAGCGCAAGGAGATCAAGGCGCCGCTGGTGCCGCTCGCGGTCGGCGGCGCGGCGATGGTGGTCGCCGGCTATGTGCGGGGTGCAGAGGGCGCGTGGGTGGCCATGGCGCTGACGGCCCTCGCCGTGCTGGTCTGGCGCATGACCGAGCCACCCGAGGGCTACCTCAAGGACGTCACGGCGGGCGTCTTCGCCGCGTTCTACGTGCCGTTCCTGGCCACCTTCGTCGCGATGATGCTCACCGCCGATGACGGCTCCTGGCGGGTCCTCACCTTCCTGCTGCTGACGGTCGTCAGCGACACGGGCGCGTACGCGGTCGGCTGGCGCTTCGGCAAGCACAAGCTCGCCCCGCGCATCAGCCCCGGCAAGACCCGCGAGGGCCTGCTCGGCGCGGTGCTGTTCGCCATGGTCGCGGGCGCGCTGTGCATGCAGTTCCTGATCGACGGAGGCAGGTGGTGGCAGGGCCTGTTGCTGGGCCTCGCGGTCGCCGCCAGCGCCACGCTGGGCGACCTCGGCGAGTCCATGATCAAGCGGGACCTGGGCATCAAGGACATGGGCACCCTGCTCCCCGGGCACGGCGGCATCATGGACCGGCTGGACTCCCTGCTGCCGACCGCTCCGGTGGTGTGGCTGCTGATGGTGGTGTTCGTCGGCTCGGCGTGACCGAACCGGTTCCCCGGCCGTGGGGCTCACGGCTTTGCGGGCCTCGTCCTGGAACACGGGACGGGGCCCGTCGGTGCACCTAGGGCGTGTATCGAAAGCGCGGACAGGCCGGGCGGGGTGATGCCCCGGCCCGGCCTGTCCGCTCTCTGCTAGAGGTCGAGCTGATGCTGGTGTGTCGTGTGCGTGGGTGTGTAGCCGAGACCGTCGTTAATTCGTCGCATGTGCGCGTTGCTGTCGGCGGTGTCGGTCAGGAGGCCACCGAGGTCCGGATAGTCCCTGTGGGCCTGCCGGATCGACTCGGCCTTCATCCATCGGCCGAGGCCGTGACCACGGTGCTCGGGCAGCACGCCCGTGCCGTAGTGCTGGCCGTCACCTGCGCCGTTGCCGGGGATGACGAGTTCGGTGAAGGCGGCGATCGAGCCGTTGGAGGCGTCGATGGCGACAACGGTGTGCAGGTGGTCGCCTCGCTGTTCGACGGCCTTCGCCGCGGCCCGCACGCGGTCCACGTCCCAGGCCACGGTGCCGTACTCGGCGTCGTCCATGGGCATGTCGTCCATGGCGCGGCGTGAGGCGGCGAACGTCTGGGCGAGGTCGTCGGGGACGGTTCCCTGCCATGACGTCAGCCGGTAGCCGGGATGAGGACGCTCGACGATCCCAGCCAGGACGGTGGTGTCCACCTCGGCCATTGCGAGGCGGGTATACCTGAAGGTGAGGACCTTCCGGAAGCCGCGCGCTGCCAGGAAGTGGTCGCCGGGCGATCCGGCTTCTGCCTGCGCGACGACCCGGCGCCGGGCGTTGTCCCGGGCGGTGGCCACGGCGGTGTTGAGGAGCCGGGAGCCGATGCCCTTGCGGCGCTCCGCAGGATGAACGCGGAGGTCGAGCTCGGCCAGATGCTCTTGTCCGCCGTCGAGCAGGCGCAGGAAGGCGGTCCCGGCAGGGATGGAGTCCGCGTCCGACGCCAGCCAGGCAAGACGCCGGCCGTGTGGCCCGCAGGCGGGGTCGGTCAGTGGGGTGATGCGAAGGGACAAGGTGTCTCCGTCGTGAGGAGGTGGCACAGGTCAGTACGCGAGCTCAACTCCTGGGCACTCGTGCGCATGTGCACCACACCTCCTCATCGACAGCGTCGGCCTGCACCGATGCGGGCGGCCTGGGTGAACCTAGCTGGCCGACGGACCTCTGGGCAACGGATTAACGAAGAGGCGGTATGCGTGTGTGGTCACAGCCACTCGTTGATGGCCGCGACGAGGACGGTCGCCTCATAGCGGACCGCGAGTTTGTCGTATCTCATGGCGACAGCCCGGTTCCCTTGAGTCGGTTGATCCCGCACTCGACCGCATGGCGCTTGCGGTAGTCAACCGGGTCAAAACGCGGCGGCCGGCCGCCGCGAGAGCCCAGCTTCTGACGGTTGCGGGCCTGGTCTGCCTTGTCCGGGATGGTGCAGCGGATCCCACGTCGGCGCAGGTATGCGCGGTTTCTGCGGGAGGCGTACGCCTTGTCAGCCCGAACTCGATCGGGACGAACACGTGGCCTGCCCCGCCCGATGCGGGGCACGCGAACCTTCTCCAGCACAGGTTCGAACTGCGGCGAGTCTCCACGCTGCCCTGCCGTCACCACGATCGACATGGGCTTCTGCCCCTGCTCGACGGCCAGGTGCAGCTTGGTGGTGAACCCACCGCGCGACCGCCCCAACCCGTGATCACCAGGCTCGGTGAAGACACCACCCGGTGACTCCTTCTGCAGGTCACCCCGCTTCCGGGCCCCGGCCGCATGCTGATGGGCACGGCATACCGTGGAGTCGACGCTCAGGTCCCACGTGATCGCACCCTTCACATCGGCCAGGGACTGGAGCTGGGTGAGGACCCGGTGCCAGGTGCCGTCTCGTTGCCACCGGCGGAACAGGTCGTAGATCCGGCCCCACGGCCCGTACTCGACGGGCACGTCCCGCCACGGAACATCGGTACGGACCCGGAACCGTATGCCGTCGATCAACTGCCGCCGAGACCAGACAGGCGGTCGCCCCGCCTTCGCCCCCTTCGGCAACAGCGTCTCCAGCACCGCCCACTGCTCGTCCGTGAGATCTCCCCGACCCATAAACAGTGATCATTCACAGGCCAAGATCCACTTTCGATACACGACCTAGTCGGTCTTGAGCTCGGCCTGGGGGTCGTCCTCGTCCTCGCCCGCGTCCCAGTCGGCCAGCGGCGCACCGCTCACGGTGGTGATCTCCAGCACGGTGCACCCCATGAGCCGTACGGCGGCGAAGAGCCGGTCACGGGCCGCGATGCGGTCACCGGGCGGGAAGGCGACGCGTATCTGGTGCGGGTGCGAGCGGTCGTAGGTGAGCTGCCAGTCCGTGTCGGCGGTCGCGAAGTGGTCCTGGCCGTGGGCACCGTCCCCGGACTCCCACGAGCCCCGGTCCAGGGTCGGCGCGAGCACGTCCCGCAGGATGCGCAGCCGCTCGGCGTACGGCCGGGAGCCCTCCGACAGCCGCAGGCACCGGTGCGTCCGGCGCCGGAACGGGTTGAACCAGGGTGCGAGGTCCGGCTCCATGTCCTCCAGGACGGTGGAGCGCAGACGCCCGGTCACCCACTCCTCGATGAAGCGGGACGTGGTCAGGGCGTGCTCCTCGCGCCCGGTGCCCCGCCCGTTGATCACCACCGGCCACGCGTCGGGGTCGCCCTCGGGGCGCCAGCAGAGCCGGTCGGCGTCCATGGTGCCGCCCCACACGAGCAGCCCGTCGCAGAGCTCCAGACCGCTGTGCCGGTTCGTCCCGAACGGGGTGCGCAGGTACAGGTAGTCGCAGAACTCGCCCCAGCCGTACGTCTCGGCCAGCAGCCGGTAGTCCGCGGGAAGCCGCACCCCGAGCCGTGCCTCGGCCCCGGCCCAGTCCCCGTGCCCGTCCACCGGGTCGGCCGGCGGGGCCACGATCCGGGTGAGCGCTTCCAAGCCGGTCACGGCAGCTCGGCCCGGGCCAGCGCACGGGCGGCCGGCTCCCCGCTGCGGCGGGCGTAGGACAGCCGCTCCTTCACCTCGCGCAGCGAGCGCGGCCGGAATCCGGGGCCGCCGCAGCAGGTCTTGTGGAAGCCCAGTCCCGCGTGGAGCAGCACCGTGAGCGTCCGCCAGGCCGCCCGGTCCCGCTTCGGTGGCGCGGCGAAGGCCGAGCCGGCGTACATCAGGGCACCGGCGCAGCGCGGGCAGACGCGCTCGCGCCACGGGTCGTACGGCTGCTTGTAGGACACCCGGCAGGACAGGCACACGTACGACGTCTTGGCGGCAGGCATGGCCTCAGCGTAGGGAGCCGCGGGGTGCCGGCCAAGCAGGTTTCCAGGTGACCCGGAAGTCGGCCCCGCCGCTCAGGGGGTGACCGAGCTGCGGATGGCGGCGATGTCGAACTGGAGGCGCACCTTGTCGCTCACCATGGCCCCGCCCTGGGCCAGCCGGGCGTCGTAGGTCAGGCCCCAGTCGGACCGGTTGATGGTCGTGGTGCCGTCGAAGCCGACGCGCTCGTAGCCGAAGGGGTCGGTCACATGGCCGATGTACGTCAGTTCGAGAACGACGGGGCGGCTGGTGTCCTTGATGGTGAGGTCGCCGGTCATGCGGTACACGTCGGGGCCGGCGAGCTGCACGGCGGAGCTGGTGAACGTCATCCGGGGGTACGCGGCGGCGTCCAGGAACTGGCGGCCGACCAGGTGCGCGTCGCGCTGCTCGACACCGGTGTCGACGCTGGCGGTGTACAGCACGAGGTCGGCCCGGGACCGGTCCGGATCGCGGCCGTCGAAGTAGAGACGGCTCTCGTACTCGGTGAAGGAACCGCGCACCGTCGTCACCATCGCGTGCCGCACGGAGAACCCGATCCTGCTGTGCGCCGGGTCGATCATCCACTCGCCGGTGAGGGAGGCGAGGCCGGGATCGGGCAGGACGGCGGTACCACGGGAGGCCGGGGCGGCGGTCGCCACCGATGTCGCGGACGGCTCCGGGCGCCGGGGGTGAGAGTTGCGGCCGAAAAGGTTCATAGAGCACCTTGTTACGTCAGCCCGAAGCCCCCGACAAGCCCCGACCAGGAAACCCTCCCGTTCACCGGCAGAACTTCACAAGAGGGCGGGGCGTCTCCTCGGCAAAGCCCGTGCGTCATCCGCACGGCCGACGCTACGGTGCCCTCATGACCGCCAACCGAAAGGGCAATGCCGCGTAGGCGCCCCTCCGCCGTACGGGACACCCTTCCCGCACGCCGCTCCAGGTACTCGTACCGCCGGCCGTATCCGCCGATCAACGGGCTGTCCGGGGCGTGCACCGCCCATATCCGCAGACTCGAACACCTGCGCTTCCATCCGGGCGAGACGGACCGGGCCTTCTGGCACTGGGCCGCCCTGGCCCACGGCCCGCTGAGGGCGATCGCCGACCCCTTCACCTCGACCCGGTGCGGAATACCGGAGTGCGGCTGCGATCCCGGCTACTTCCGCGACCACCTCGAAGAGGTTCTGCACGCCCTGCCCAGGAAGTCGGCACGGGAACTGCGGGCGCTCGTGTGGGCCCTCGACTCCAAGATCCTCGAACGAGCCGAGGTCGTACGCGCTGACTCTCCTGGACTTCCGTGGTGGCGAGATCAGCTCTGAGCCCGGACTTCGCCGCCCCGCTGCCGCTGTTCAGGGAAGGTCCGTCAGCTCCTCCGCGAAGATCTGGGACAGGGGCTGCGGTCCGACGTACTGCTGGCAGTTGCACTGGCCGGCCTCGAAACGCAGGGGCTTCTTGTTCTCGTCCCAGGCCGTGGGCACCTCGACGCGTTCATGGCACCGGCCCTGCTTGTCGTGCTTGGCGAGGTGGTGGGTGCAGCCGCACACCGGCTCCGGCGACTTGTGCGCCGCCTCGACGGCCAGGCGCTCCTGCTTCGCCGCCTCCAGCAACTGCATCTTGCGCTCATGCCGGTTGCGCAGCGCGGTGCGGACGTTGTCGGCCACCCACGCGAAACCACCCGTCCAGAAGATGATCAGAACCCACCAGAACCAGTCCATCGACCGCCCCTTCCCCCGTATCCGGCGTGCCCGGCTGCAAGCCAGCCTAGAGGGGGCTCGGGGCATCTTGAACTCCGTGCGCGAACACCCGTCCTGACTGATGCGGGCGGGCGCTCCCGACGGGGAGCGACGCAACGACTGTTGCCCCGGACCGGGGTGTCACTCCCCGCACCCAGTTCCCCGAACGGGGTGCCGGGTGGCCCGGGGCGCGGTCAACTCCCAGCAGGTGACCCGGCGCGTGCGCTCCCGTGCCAGAACGGACAGGGAGTCACGCGGAACCGGGGGGCGAGGGGCGACTTCCATCCGATCTGATCAGGCCGGCGATCCCAAGGTCACGCCCGTTCTCGCCCCACCTCGCTGAGAAAGCGGTGGCCGACGGTAATCACGCTGGTCATGATGGCGTCGAGGCCGGGCAGCACCACGGGTGAGTGGTGTGTTTCGACGACGGTGCGCGCCTAGGAGGCGGGCGAGGGGGAGGGGACGGCCAATGTCGGGAGAGGTACGTGACTTTTTGTGCTGGCGAGGGCCGGTCTCGGTGAACGTATTCGTCATCGGCTCCGGCAACACCCCGTTGCCGGAGGAGGCCTTCCACCTCGCCGGGCTGGTCCCTGACGCCCTCCTGCCGTTCCCTCTGCTTGAGCAACCCGAAGCCGTCGAGCGGCTCGGTCTGGTGTCATACGACATCGACTTCGACGACGTCTCGCTAGATCTGCGGCAGTACACGCGAGCAGTACTTCAGCGTGTCTGTGCAGGCACGCGCGCAGTGGCTTGGGCAGCTTTCGAGGGGTCGTTCGACTACGACGAACTCCTCACCGACCAGGTGGCCCACCAGGTCTACGGCTACTGCATCACCGGTGCCGAACCAGTGGTCGAGTGGAGCACCGCAGCCCTGCGAAGCGAACAGTGGCGCCGCCGAATCGCCGAGGCCCGAGAGGCTTTGGGCGCCTTGCTGTCCGCTTCGGAGACAGGAGGCAGGAAGAGCCGCGCCGACTGAGTGTCTGACTGGGTGACGACGCCGACGAGCAGCGGCGAACACTCGCGAACGTCTACGGACCGTCAGCCCAGGTGAACACCCCGCCGACCTAAGGAGGCGCCCGTACCCGACTTCCTTCGGGACGAAGCAGCCACGTTCGGCGGCTTACTCCGTCAATCTTCAGAACTGCAGGTGCCCCCAAACCCAGCCGCTGCCACCGGGGACGTTGCCTCCGGCGACCTGGCACCAGGATTCCCGCTCACAGCGTCCCACGAGCTCGACTTGTTGGCCGACGCGCAGGATGCCGATCACCCGCCCGGCACCGTCCGGCTCGTTCTTGACGTTGTAAACGTCTACATCCTCACCAACCACCGTCGCCATTCGTCCTGCAGGGGACGGTGCTTGTCCGAACTGCAGGTGCCCCCAAACCCAGCCGTTGCCACCGGGGACGTTGCCTGCGGCGACCTGGCACCAGGATTCCCGCTCACAGCGTCCCACGAGCTCGACTTGTTGGCCGACGCGCAGGATGCCGATCACCCGCCCGGCACCGTCCGGCTCGT
>NZ_JARAUO010000022.1:0-65590 GCF_033792105.1 Streptomyces sp. WI03-4A | reverse complement strand
CGTTCTTGACGTTGTAAACGTCTACATCCTCACCAACCACCGTCGCCATTTGCCCTGCAGGGGACGGTGCTTGTCCGGGCGTATAGGGCGTCTGTCCCGCGATGTTGCCGGCGGAGCGGTACCGGCACACCACGAACCATCCGTTGGGCTTGGGCGCACCCTGCTTCATCCCACAGCCGATCTCCCTGGTGGATGACCACACCATCTGCGTGTAATGGCCCCACCTGTAAAAATTGGTCCGTTTCGCAGGATCGGGGTTGTTGACCGCATGGGCCGGATCGATCTTTTTGTTTGGATCGGCGTTGTAGTACTGCTTCTCACTGGCCCACCAAGCCGCCGCATCACGGGCTATGGAGTCACGAGGGGGCGTGGGGGTTCCCCAGGATTCATACAGGCTTTCGCCCTGGTCGGCAGGCCTTTGTCCCGTAGTGGGATCGCTGTGCTGCCCCGTTCCGAGAGCGGCCCAGGCCTGCGCGTCGGCGGCGAGTTGATTACTCCACACCAAGGGTGGCACGCCGACCGCTTGGCGCTCTTGGTTGTGCAGGGCGAGAACGGCATTGCGCTCGGCATCGGTGAATTGGGACCCGGTTTGCGCTTGGGAAGGGCCCGTGAGCCCAAGGAGCCCGCTGATCAGTGCGGCGCTTAGAATCGCCGCTCCACGAGCTATTCGCCCTGGTCGACTTTTCGTCATGATCGCCCAACCTCTAGGATCTCGGGCCCGGCTCGATGGACCGCGGCGGCTTCCTGGAGCGGTCGGTGACTACCGGTCGATGTGGGGCACGAAGACGGTGAGCCCAGGGGGGAGGAAATTCACTTCTCTTCCATAAGGAACCGGAAGGAGCGCCGCATCCTGGACGTATGCACATAGCGTCCGCGATTCCGGCGGATGAGATGGCTTTCCCCGCTGTGTGTCCGGGCCTCCACCTCGCGCCGCGCCGTGAGGCAACTCTTGATTCCAGACTGCACTCGTTCGCCCGACATCGCGAGTCGTGCAGCACCATGCAGTCCCCGCCGGGTGCCGCTCGCACTCGGTATCACGCCGGGCGGGCCGGAGCAGTCAGAGCTGGCCCACCTCCGAGGTTCGCGACGCTTGCGCCCCATACGCGAGATACCGGCCACCACTGGCTACTCCGCCTTCTGCCCGGATGCCGTCGCCCGCCACCTCTCGAACCAGGTCCGGGCATCGAACGACGGGCGAGTGCCCAACTCCGCATGCTCCGGCCCACACCGCTGCACGAACCAGGCGATCCGAGACCGGACCGAAGACGCCGAAGCTCCCCCTTGATGATCTCCGCCGCGGAGAAGTGTGCACTGCCACCGGGATCGCCGCAGGTGAGAAAGGCCAGTCGAATGTGTGTCGAAGTCGACGCGTATGGGGCCTGTCGCGCTGCCAGGTCGCATGGTCAGAGCTCGTCACACGATCCACGATCACGTTGCTGACACGGACTGGGCGCAGCCCCGAATACCAGCTCCAGCTATAAGAACCGGCTTATCGGGCGTTGTCAGAGGCATCAGGCACACTGCGCCGTATGAACTCGGTGACCGCGCACGACTACGCCTGGATCCGCACCTCGCCGCTCTTCCACCACATGATGGAGAGCGGATACACCTTGACATTGATACGGGGGCGGAGCCCGCAGGAGGTGCTGCGTGCGATGGGAGCGAAACCGCGCGGCACTGGGGAGGGCACGGCCGGGCTGATCGAGGCGGACGACGCTCACCGTGCCGAGGTGGACTACGACTACTGGGACGAGTCCTACGTCGCGGGCGCCTTCAAGGCCCCGGGCGAGAACGGCGACTGGACAGTTGTCCTCGGCTTCGACGGTGGCCTCGGGATGCCATGCGTGGAGACGCTGTCGGAGGGTGGCCGGGTCGTGGCGCACTCGAGCAACGGCGGAAAGCCCATCCACTTCTTCCACTGGTTTGAGGACGGTGAGCTCCGTACGACATTCGAGGGCCCCTCGGCGCGCGACGGAAACAGCCCCGATGAACTGGTTCCCCTGTTGCGGGAAGTCGGCTTCCCGCTGACTCCCGAGGGAGAGCACGACGAGAGCGCCTCGGTCGTCGACGGGAAGGCGGCGGTCCTCGCTCTGGCCGAGAGACTCACCGGCGTACGCGTCACCGAATCCCTCCTTCAGGACGCCACGTACGAACTGGGGCTCGTCCCCGAACAGCCTGCCGAGAAGTGGACCGGCCTAGTCATCGACATCACCGATGCCCACGGAGAGCGTCTGTACAGGGAATGGACCTACGAGGAGATCGCGGCGGCTTCCGACCGCGCACGGGCGGAGGCGAACGCGCCGGTCGTGATCACCTACAACGAGCCTCTCGCCAAGGATCGTTCGGGGCACGAGACGGGTGAGTAGCGAACGGGCGCGCGGAGGGTCCCCCCGGATCCCCCTCCGCCTTCTCTGAGGGCAAAGGTCTGCTCGACGACGTAGCGGAGCTTGCCCAGCCCCTCGATGTTTGGGGCGCCCCTGCGGGAGATGACCGGCAGGATCCGGCGTTCTCGCAGTTCACGACGGTCGGGGTCGGAGTCGTAGCCCTTGTCGCCGAGCAGAGCCTGGGTGCCTCGGCGGGGCCGGCCCGGCCGTCCGGCGACGGGCGGGATGCTATCGACCAGAGCAAGGGTCTGGGTGACGTCGTTGACGTTGGCCGCGGTCGTGATGACCTTGAGCGGAGTACCTCGGCCATCGCGGATCAAGGGGTGCCTACTGCCCGTCTTGCGCCGGTCGACCGGTGACGGTCCGGTGCCCGATCCCCTTTTCGCGCGGACGTGCCCTGCAGGCATTGTCGGTCCGGCAGTGGCCGCGGGCCGGGAGCCCTCTCGGGCCAGGGCGGCAGCAGCGGCTCGACGACATGACGGCGGGGCCGGGGACGGCCGTTTCGTCGGGTGCTGGTGACGGCTGCCAGTCAGACTTTGCAGCCCATGCCGGGTTCTTGGCGCGCCCTGGCCCACCGCCATGGCGGTGGGCCAGGGCCTGCATCATCCGCGGGCCGCTGGTGTGTTGGAGGCGTCCCTTCCCGAACGGCCGCGTGGCTGGGCGGGAGTTGTGTCAGGAGACGTCGGCGCGGATCGGGTCTCCGATGATGTTCTCCGTGAAGGTGACGTACTTGGGGGCGAAGACGCCCTTGCCGGTGACGGTGCCGGAGATGTTCTCGCCCGGGGCCAGGTCGACAGTGTCGATCTGCTTGTCGTCGACACCGAGTTCGGCCGTGTGCTTGGTGCCGTGGGTGTCGGTGATGGCGAAGTACAGCGGATTGACGCTGAGCTTCTTGCCGCTGTGGTTGGCGATCGTGATGGCGACGCTCGTGTAGCTGCTGCCGTCGGCGAGGATGCTCTTGGCGAAGGCCGTCTTCTTGGCGGTGATCTTCACGGGCGCCTTCTTCGCCTCCGCGTGCTTGGAGGTGTCCGAGTCGTTCTTCTTCGACGCCGACGCGGTCGGTGCGCTGCTCTTCGTCGAATCGGCCTTGGTGTCGGTCTTGCTGTCACCGCTACCGGTCGCCGCGCCGATGATCCCGATCAGGATGAAGAGGGCTATGACGCCGAGGCAGCCGAACCCGAAGATCTTCCCCTTGGACTTCTTCGGCGGCTGCGGCGGAGCGCCCCATGCTCCCTGAGGGCCGCCCCAGCCGGGCTGCTGGGGCTGAGGGTACTGCTGCTGGCTCATGGTGCTCCCCACGGGGTTTCTTCTGTGCTTGCGCGTGTGTGACCGGTGAAGGAGCTGTGCGGTTGCTTCGCGGATACGGAAAGTGATTAGTTCGTGATTAAACTTTCCTGATAGGCAAAAAAGTTGGCGTGCAGGGTGCGGCCGTGGTGTTTTGAGAGGTCATCGGCAGTGACGGCGGCATCGGACTGCGACCTCACCCCGGCGTCCGACCGCGCATGCTTGTGCTCTGTGGGGGCCATGGCCTGCCTGTGACCCGGCAGGCGCTGCGCGACCTCGGCCCTCACCCGGGCAAGCTCCTCACGCTCCCGCGACGTGCCCTGCCGGCGGAGCGGCGGTGGTCCGCCACTCGTCGAACCACTACCGCCCAACAGCCCATGCGGAGGCACCCTCATCGGGCCGGCGGCCTGAACTCATGTGCGTCGGGTGGATGGCACCCGGGTCACGAGGCTGCGCCGGTCAGGGTGAGGAACTCGCCCCGGGAGCGGGCATCGGAGCGGAGCAGGCCGAGCAGGGTGGAGGTCATGGTGCTGGACCCGGCGGCCTGGACGCCGCGCAGGGTCATGCAGGAGTGCTCGGCGCCTGGAGGTCAGCGGGGTCCAGGCCGTCCCGGCCCCCGAGCCGGGGGAGTGCTGCGTGCGTCTGGGACCGAGCGACAGCGCTCGTGATGACGGCATGGCGCAGGACCACTGAGGCGACGTCGTCCGTCCGCCCCTGGGGCTCAGAAGCTCTTCGGGATCTTCGGGGGCCACGGCCTGACCGCGACCGGCAAGGGGTTCGCGGCCCAGGCGGAGGGAAGCAAGCAGCCTTCGCCCTCGGCCTCGGCGGTCTTGGTGACGCGATCGCGCTGAGTCTCTGAACGGCGGCCCCACCCGTGTCCCCCTCGATGTCCTGGGTGGGTACTCGTGCGGCCTTGGGGACGTCGATGCGCGGTTGTCCTCGAAGCCCCCGCCGCCGCGGGAAGGCTGACCGAGACGTGATCCATTTCCTGCTGTTGATCATCTGTGCGGTGGCGATCTACCTCTCCTGTGAGTGGTTCGTCAACGCCGTCGAGTGGCTCGGCGAGCGCCTCGGCGTGGGCAGGATGGCGGTCGGAACGATCCTGGCTGCCTTCGGCACCGCGCTGCCCGAGTCCGTCGTCACCCTTGTCGCGGTGACCACCGGCGCCACCGCGGAGGCCAAGGACATCGGCGTGGGTGCGGCCATGGGCGGTCCGCTGGCCCTGGCCACCGTCGCCTACGGGGTGACGGGTGCGATGCTGCTGCTGAAGCGGCGACGTGAGCGCAACGCTGTCCTGGCCGCCACGGGGACGCCTTCCTCCAACCCGCTCATCTATCCGGACGCCGAGGACGCCGTCGGCACCGAGAAGGACATGCAGAGGCTGGCCAAGGACCAGAAGTGGTTCCTGCCGATCTTCATCGTGAAGGTGGCACTCGGCCTCGTCGCCTTCGCCTTCAAGCCCGTACTGGGCCTGCTGTTCTTCGCCGCGTACGCGGTCTACTTCTGGCGCGAGATCCGCGGCGGCCAGGACGAGGACGGCGACGAGGAGGAACTGGAGCCGCTGAAGTTCCAGCCCAAGGCCGCCTCGCCCGCCACCTGGGCAGTGGTCGCCCAGACCCTGGTCACCCTCGCCGTGATCTTCTTCGCCTCGCAGCTGTTCGTGACGCAGCTGGACGCCATCGGCCCGATGATCGGCTTGTCCGCGTCGGTCACCGCGCTGCTGCTGTCCCCGATCGCGACCGAGCTGCCGGAGACCATGAACGCGGTGATCTGGGTGCGTCAGGGCAAGACCGAGCTGGCCCTGGCGAACATCTCCGGCTCCATGATGATCCAGGCCACGGTCCCCTCGGGCCTGGGCCTTCTGTTCACCGGCTGGCACTTCGACGCCGCCCTGCTGTGGTCCGGGCTGATCACCATCGCCGCGATCGTCTACCTGCTGCTGACCATGCGCGCCCATCGGCTCACTCCCGCGCGCCTGGCCCTCACGGCCGGCTTCTACGTGCTCTTCGGCCTCGGCCTGGTTCCCCTCCTCGCCTGACCGGGTTCTCCTCGGAATGGAACGCGCAATGACTTCCCCAAGCTTCGCTGAAGCCGATCACCCGCCGCTTGTTAGGTAAGGCTTGCCTGCCTTAGTTTCTGAGGGCTTCCTGCGCACGTCAGACCGGAGTTTCCATGTCCAGCGGCAACATCGCCCTGCTCGGAGCCATCGCAGGCTTCACCATCTACCTCGGCCTCCCTCTCGGACGCCTCCGCACACCCACACCCCGGCTCAGGGCCGGCCTCAACGCCGTCGCCGTCGGCATCCTGATCTTCCTCGTCTGGGACGTACTGACCCATGCCTGGGAGCCCGTCGACGAGGCGCTGGGCAAGCACGCCTGGGGGACCGTGGCGTCCGGGGGCATCACCCTGGTGGCGGGTCTGACGATCGGACTCGCCGGGCTCGTTCACTACGACGGCTGGATCGCCCGCCGCCGCGAGGCCGCTGCCCGGCCCGCGGGTCCCGGTGCCGCCGCATCCACCGAGCTGGCGCCGAGGACCCGCAGCCAGGCGGCATCACTCGCGCTGATGATCGCCACCGGCATCGGCCTGCACAACTTCGCCGAGGGCCTCGCCATCGGCAACTCCGCCGCCCAGGGAGAGCTCTCCCTCGCCCTGCTGCTGATCATCGGCTTCGGCCTGCACAACGCCACCGAGGGCTTCGGGATCGTCGCCCCGCTCGCCGCTGAGGGCGAACGCCCATCCTGGGTCAGCCTGCTGTGGCTCGGCCTGATCGGCGGCGGTCCCACCTTCCTGGGCACTCTCGTCGGCCAGCACCTGGTCAACGACACGCTCTCGATCGCCTTCCTCGGCCTTGCCGCGGGCTCCATCCTCTACGTCGTCATCGAACTGCTGGCCGTCGCCCGCAGGACCGGACTCAAGACCCTCACCACCTGGTGCATCCTGCTCGGCCTCCTGCTCGGCTTCGCCACCGACGCGATCGTCACGGCCGCAGGCGCCTGAGACGCGAAGTCTCCCACCCGGTGCCTTCCGCGCGGCCCACCGGCGAGGCCACCGGTCGGCAGCCCTTCGGCGTCTTCCCGCGTACAGATGGCGTGCCGAACGCCATAGCGCCGGCGGAGATCACATCTACGCCGCAGGGAATGGACCCTCCGGTCCTCGGGGGCGCCGTGTGGGATGAGGTCTCCTGGCACGCGGACAACAACCAGGTCAGGGGTCGCCTCGATGAGCGGCAGCCCGGCCGACGAGTGATCATTCCTGGGCCGTCCCCGGGCCGTCCGAGGTCGCTCAGCAGCGACTGACGGCGTCTGCTGACGACCGTCGTAGCAGGCGACAGCCGCAGGTCACCGAGTTTGATCTGCGACACTGGTAACGCCATGCCTAATCCCGGAGAACTCACCTTTGTCGCGCCGCGCGGAGCCAAGAAGCCGCCGCGGCATCTTGCCGATCTCTCGCCTGCCGAGCGCAAGGACGTCGTGGCCGAGATCGGTGAGAAGCCGTTTCGCGCCAAGCAACTGTCGCAGCACTACTTCGCGCGGTACGCGCACGACCCGGAGCAGTGGACCGACATCCCCGCCGGGGCGCGCGGCAAGCTGCAGGAAGCGCTGTTCCCCGAGCTGATGACCGTCGTGCGGCATCTGTCGACCGACCAGGGGACGACCCGCAAGACGCTGTGGCGGCTGTTCGACGGGACGCTGGTCGAGTCCGTGCTGATGCGCTACCCGGACCGGGTGACGATGTGCATCAGTTCGCAGGCCGGGTGCGGGATGAACTGCCCGTTCTGCGCGACCGGACAGGCGGGGCTCGACCGCAACCTGTCGACCGCCGAGATCGTGCACCAGATCGTCGACGGCATGCGCGCGCTGCGCGACGGCGAGGTGCCCGGCGGCCCCGCGCGGCTCTCCAACATCGTCTTCATGGGGATGGGCGAGCCGCTCGCCAACTACAAGCGGGTCGTGACGGCCATCCGGGCGCTCACCGACCCCGCGCCCGACGGGCTCGGGCTCTCGCAGCGCGGGATCACCGTGTCGACGGTCGGGCTCGTGCCGGCCATCCACCGGTTCGCCGACGAGGGCCTCAAGTGCCGGCTCGCGATCTCCCTGCACGCCCCCGACGACGAGCTGCGCGACACCCTCGTCCCCGTGAACACGCGGTGGAAGGTGCGCGAGGTGCTCGACGCCGGGTTCGAGTACGTGGAGAAGTCCGGGCGCCGGCTGTCCATCGAGTACGCCCTGATCCGCGACATCAACGACCAGGCATGGCGGGGCGACCGGCTGGGCCGGCTGCTCCGGGGCAGGCCGGTGCACGTCAACCTCATTCCGCTGAACCCGACGCCCGGGTCGAAGTGGACCGCCTCACGGCCCGAGGACGAGAAGGCCTTCGTCGAGGCCATCGCGGCGCACGGGGTGCCGGTCACCGTCCGGGACACCCGTGGTCAGGAGATCGACGGTGCCTGTGGTCAGCTCGCCGCCACCGAGCGGTAACCTGACCCGGTCAGTACATCTTCATATTCCGACAGGGGAGCGCCACAGCGCTGAGAGTGCGGCAACCGGGCCGCAGACCCTCTGAACCTCGCCCAGGTCATTCTGGGTAGGAAGTTCGGTCACCACTCAAGCTGTTGCGCCCTGCCCGGGCACCCTCGCGGAGCCCGGGCGGGGCCGCGTCTCTTCCTGGCCAACCCCCAGGAGGACAATCAGTGCACCACAAGACCTTCGTGGCCGCGGCGGCCGGGCTCGGCATGGTCACCATGTCCGCGCTCACCGGCTGCGGGTCGACGGACGCCAAGGAGTCCACGGACTCCAAGACCGTGACCCTGGTCAGCCACGACTCGTGGGCCGTCTCCAAGAACGTGCTCAAGGACTTCGAGAAGCGGTCCGGGTACAAGGTCAGGGTCCTCAAGAGCGGCGACGCCGGCCAGGCCGTCAACAAGGCGATCCTGACCAAGGACAACCCGCAGGGCGACGTCTTCTTCGGCGTCGACAACACCCTGCTGTCCCGTGCCCTCGACAACGGCCTCTTCCAGCCGTACGCGGCCAAGGGGCTCGGCACGGTCGGCGCCGAGTACCAGCTCGACAAGGCCAAGCACCGCGTCACCCCGATCGACTTCGGCGACATCTGCGTCAACTACGACAAGGCGTACTTCGGCGAGCACCGTCTGAAGCCGCCGCAGACCTTCGCCGACCTGGCCAAGCCCGCGTACAAGAACCTCCTCGTCACCGAGAACGCCGCCACCTCCTCGCCCGGCCTCGGCTTCCTGCTCGGCAGCGCCGCCAGCTACGGCGACCAGGGCTGGCCGGACTACTGGAAGAAGCTCAAGGCCAACGGCGTCAAGGTCGTCGACGGCTGGGAGCAGGCCTACTACCAGGAGTTCTCCGGCTCCTCGGAGGGCAAGAAGGCCGGCGGCGACCGCCCGCTCGTCGTGTCCTACGCCTCCTCGCCGCCCGCCGAGGTGATCTACGCCAAGAAGCGCCCCAGCACCGCCCCGACCGGCGTGGCGGGCGGCACCTGCTTCCGGCAGATCGAGTTCGCCGGGCTGCTGAGCAACGCGCACAACACCAAGGGCGGCAAGGCGCTCGTCGACTTCCTGCTCTCCAAGAAGTTCCAGCAGGACATGCCGCTGAACATGTTCGTGTACCCGGTGGTGAAGGGTGCGACCGTACCCGCCGAGTTCACCGAGTACGGGCCGGTCGCCAAGAACCCGGAGACCCTGGCCCCCGGGAAGATCGCCGCCAACCGTGACCAGTGGGTCAAGTCGTGGACGTCGCTCGTACTGAAGTAGCCCCCCGCGGGGGCGGCCGCACGAGGAGCGCGGCGCGGCTCGGCCTGATGGCCCTGCCCGTCGCGTTCTTCGCGGTGTTCTTCGCCTGGCCGGTGGCCGCGATCGTCGCGCGCGGACTGAAGGTGGACGGCGGCTGGCAGTTCGGCCGGATGGCGGACGTCGTCACCCAGCCGGACATCCGGCACGTGCTGTGGTTCACCACCTGGCAGGCCCTGGCCTCCACCGCGCTCACCCTGCTGCTCGCGCTGCCCGCCGCCTATGTCTTCGCCCGCCTCGACTTTCCCGGCAGACAGCTGCTGCGGGCGGTCGTCACCGTCCCGTTCGTACTGCCGACCGTCGTGGTCGGGACCGCCTTCCTCGCCCTCGTCGGGCGCGGCGGGCTGCTGGACGAACTGTGGGGCGTACGACTGGACACCACGGTCTGGGCGATCCTGCTGGCGCACGTCTTCTTCAACTACGCGGTCGTCGTCCGCACGGTGGGCGGGCTCTGGGCCCAGCTCGACCCCCGGCAGGAACAAGCGGCCCGGATGCTCGGCGCCTCCCCCCTGCACGCCTGGCGGAAGGTCACCCTGCCCGCGCTCGCGCCCGCCGTGGCCGCCGCCGCGCTGATGGTGTTCCTGTTCACCTTCACCTCCTTCGGCGTTGTGCAGATCCTCGGCGGTCCCACCTTCTCCACCCTCGAAGTGGAGATCTACCGGCAGACCTCCGAGGTCTTCGACCTGTCGACGGCCGCCGTCCTCACCCTCGTCCAGTTCGTCGCGGTCGGTGCGATCCTCGCCGTGCACGCCCGGACGGTACGGCACCGGGAGACCGCGCTGCGCCTGGTGGACGCCGCCACGACCGCCCGCCGGCCGCGCGGTGCCGGGCAGTGGGCGCTGCTCGCCGGTGTCCTCACCACCGTCGTCCTCCTCATCCTGCTGCCGCTCGCCGTGCTGGTCCGGCGCTCGCTCGACGCACCAGGGCTCGGCTACTACCGGACGCTGACCGACTCCGACGGCGGCACCTTCCTCGTGGCACCGCTGCACGCCGTGTGGACCTCGCTCCAGTACGCGGCCGCCGCCACCGCCATCGCCGTGCTCATCGGCGGTCTCGCCGCCGCCGCGCTGGCCCGCCGGGACGCGGGGCGGCTGGTACGGGGCTTCGACGCGCTGCTGATGCTGCCGCTCGGCGTCTCCGCCGTCACCGTCGGCTTCGGCTTCCTGATCGCGCTCGACAAGCCGCCGCTGGACCTGCGCCAGTCCTGGATCCTGGTGCCGCTCGCCCAGGCGCTGGTCGGCGCCCCCTTCGTCGTACGGATCATGCTGCCCGTGCTGCGCGCGGTGGACGGACGGCTCAGGGAGGCGGCGGCCGTGCTCGGCGCCTCGCCCTGGCGGGTGTGGCGGGAGGTCGACCTGCCGCTGGTGCGGCGGGCGCTGCTGGTCGCGGCCGGGTTCGCGTTCGCCGTGTCGCTGGGTGAGTTCGGGGCGACCGTGTTCATCGCCCGGCCCGACAACCCGACCCTCCCGGTCGCCGTCGCCCGGCTGCTGAGCCGGCCCGGCGACCTCAACTACGGGCAGGCGATGGCCCTGTCCACGATTCTGATGGTGGTGTGCGCGGCCGCGCTGCTGGTCCTGGAGCGGCTGCGCACCGACCGGACGGGGGAGTTCTGATGCTGCTGAGCCTCGACGCCGCGACCGTGCGCTTCGGCGGGCGGCCCGCGCTCGACGCGGTCGACCTCGGCGTCGCCGAGCACGAGGTGGTGTGCGTGCTCGGGCCCAGCGGCAGCGGCAAGTCGACCCTGCTGCGGGCGGTGGCCGGGCTGCAGCCCCTGGACGGTGGACGGGTGCTGCTCGACGGCCGGAACCAGGCGGGCGTGCCCGCGCACCGCCGGGGCGTCGGGCTGATGTTCCAGGACCACCAGCTCTTCCCGCAGCGGGACGTCGGCGGCAACGTGGCCTTCGGGCTGCGGATGCACGGCGTGCCGAAGGGCGAACGGGACGCCGAAGTCGGGCAGTTGCTGGACCTGGTCGGGCTCCCGGGGGCGGCCCGGCGTGCGGTGACCGCGCTGTCCGGGGGAGAGCAGCAGCGCGTGGCCCTCGCCCGGGCACTCGCGCCCCGCCCCCGGCTGCTCATGCTGGACGAACCCCTCGGCCAGCTCGACCGCTCGCTGCGGGAGCGGCTGGTGGTCGAACTCCGCGAGCTGTTCGGCCGGTTGGGCACGACCGTGCTCGCCGTCACCCACGACCAGGGCGAGGCGTTCGCGCTGGCCGATCGGGTCGTGGTGATGCGGGACGGCCGTATCGCCCAGTCCGGGACGCCGCTGGAGGTCTGGCAGCGCCCGGCGGACGCGTTCGTGGCCCGCTTCCTAGGCTTCGACAACGTGGTCCCGGCGACGGTCGCGGACACGGCCGCCGACACCCCCTGGGGCAAGCTGCCCGTCCCCGACGGCTCCGCCGAGGGCGCCCGGCACCTGCTCGTACGGCCCGCCGGGGTACGGCTCGTGGCGGTCGACGAGGGGCTGGCCTGCACGGTGACCGCCCGTACCTTCAAGGGGACCCATGTGGCCGTACGCCTCCAGCCCCGGGACGGCGGCCCGCGCCTGGAGGCGGCCTGCGCGCTGCGGGACGCACCGGCGGTGGGGGACGTGGTGGGCGCGCAGTTCGACGTGGCCGAAATCGTCGTGCTCGGATGATCACCGCGACCTAGGGTAAGGGGCATGGCCCTGCTCGCACATGACCGTTACTGTGACGAAATCGCCCACCAAGTAGCCCAGTTGAGGGCTGTGGTGGTCTCCGGCGCGGATCTCGCCGGCATCGTGCCGACCTGCCCGGACTGGTCGCTGGAAGACCTCGTCCGCCACATGGGGGGCGCGCTGCGCTGGGTGAACGCCCTGGTGCGCGAGCGGGCGCAGGAGGACATCCCGTTCGACCGGATCCCGCTGTGCGGGGGCCCGCAGGAGCGGGGTGACACGGCCGCGCTGGACGCGTGGCTGGGCGCGACCGGCGACCTGGTCGTGGAGGCGCTGCGCGAGGCCGGTCCCGACACCCAGGTGTGGAGCTGGGCCGGCATCCCGACCTCCGGCTTCTGGGCCCGGCGCATGGCCCACGAGATCACCGTGCACCGCGCCGACGCCACGCTCGCCGCCGGGCTGCCCTACGCGGTCGCGCCGGACATCGCCGCCGACGCGCTCGACGAGTGGCTCCAGGTCGTGGAGTGGGTGCAGCGCACCGCCTCCGATCCGTCGGCCGCCGAACTGCGCGGCCCGGGCCGCACCATCCATCTGCACGCCACCGACACCGACCCCGGCCTGAACGCCGAATGGCTCATCGAGCTGGGTGAGGACGGTGTCGCCTGGCGGCGCGGCCACGAGAAGGCCACCGTCGCCCTGCGCGGCGCGCTCACCCCGCTGCTGCTCGCCTTCTACCGACGCCTGCCGCTGGACGCCCCCGGCCTCGAGGTGCTGGGCGAGCGCGAGGTACTGGAGTTCTGGCTGGAGCGAACCTCGTTCGGCTGATCCGCTCCGCGGCTGATCCGCTCCGCGGCGAGCACCGTCCGCCGGCGGCGCGCCGCGCGCCGGTCGCCTGCCGCGCGCTCTCCGTCCGCCGGCTGTCCGCTCCTCGGCGACCGTCGCCGGCTGTCCGCCGGTTGCCTGCTTGCCGCCCGCCGACCGCGCGCTCTCCGTCCGCCGGCCGTCATCCGGTCGTCCGCCACTCGCCGACCGCCGCCGGCTGTCCGCCGACCACCGCGGGCTGTCCGACTGCCGTCGGCTGTCCGCCGGGCGTTCCGCCAGCCGCCGGGTGCGCGGTGCCTGCCCGCCGTCCGCGGGCTGTCCTCCGCTCGCCTGTCTGTGGGCCGCGGGCCGCCCGTCGGCCGTGCGCTCCCGTTCCGCCGTCCGCGGGCCGTCATCCGGTCGTCCGCCACTCGCCGACGGCCGACGCGGGCTGTCCGACTGCCGTGTCCGCCGGGCGTTCCGCCAGCCGCCGGGTGCGCGGTGCCTGCCCCTGGTCCGCGGGCTGTCAGCCGGTCGCCCGCCGCGCGCTGACTGCCCGGCGGCGTCCGCCAGCCGGTGGCCGCCGCCGCCCGCCCGTTGTCCACCAGCCGTCCGCGGGCTGCTCGCCGGTTGCCTGCCTGCTTGCCGCCCGCCGCCCCACCCGCCGCCTGCCGTCCGCCCACCCGACGTCCGCCGCCCGCGCACCCCCGCCGGACACACGACCGCGGCCCGTCCCCCGGGGATAGGGGGACGGGCCGTGGCCTTGTACGAGCGGTGGTGCCGGGGTGGCGCGAGGCGGAGCGTCAGCTGCCGGCCTTGGCCCCACGGCGGCGCATGCCGAAGTAGACCGCGCCACCGCCGACGACGACCAGGGCGCCCGCGACACCGGCGATCAGGCCGGTGTTGGAGTTGGCACCGGTCTCGGCGAGGTTCGAGTCACCGGTCGCCGGGGACGGCGCGTTGCTGGCCGGGGCCGCCGGGGCGGAGCTGGTGCTCTCGGAGGCCGACGGGGTCGGCGTCGAGGCCGGGGTGGACTTCGACGGCTTCGGCGTCGGGGAGGCCGGCGCGCTCGGAGTCGAGGACTCCTCCTTCTTGCAGGCCGTGGACTGCGTCACCAGGTTCGGCGTGACGTCGTCGTCGACACGGCCGGCCTTGACGTGGATGCGGTAGGTGGCGTCGGGCTTCCAGTCCTCCTGGAAGGTGACCGTGGTGCCGTCGGCGGAGCCCTTGACCTTCTGCGGCTCACCGACCTGCTTCGCGTCGGCACCGTTGTTCTCCAGGAACACGGTGATCTCGGCGGGGGTCGCGGAGGCGTCGTAGTCGGTCACGACGATGACGCCCTTGTCGCCGTCGCACTTGGCTTCGGCCTTGAACTCGCTGATGTTGCACGCGAGCGCCTGGCCGGCGACGCCGAGGGCCAGAGCGGCGGTGGCGGAGGCAACACCCAGGATGCGCACGGAACGGCGTGCACTGCGGCGGGTTATGGACAACGTTTGTCCTTTACAGAGTGCAGAACTGCGGGGGGTTTCGAGAGAGTTGAGACACCCGGTCGAGGCGAGGCCCCAACGCCCCCTGGAGTCTCACAGGTTTATAAGCGCTCCATAAGAGGTGTCAATGCATATGCCCGCAGCCCCCGTTGACTTTACCTCCTTATTACCTGCAGAGACGTTTCAACGCCTCGGGAGCCTGCTCGATCCGGTCAACGAGGGTGATACGGGACTCCATCGCCCGTCCCGCCGCAAGTGACCGCAGCAGCGGCCACGCCGGCAACTCACGCGTCCAGTGCCCCTCGTCCACCAGCACCATGGGCGTGGGCTCGCCCCGCGACTCGTAGTAGTTGGGCGTCGCGTTGTCGAAGATCTCCTGTACGGTGCCGGCGGCACCCGGCAGGAACACCACACCGGCGCCCGACCGGGCCAGCAGGCCGTCCTCGCGCACGGAGTTGGCGAAGTACTTGCCGATGTGCGCGGCGAAGGCGTTCGGCGGCTCGTGGCCGTAGAACCAGGTGGGGATGCCCACCGACTCCCCGCCGCCGGGCCAGCGTTCGCGCACCTCGAAGGCGGCTCGCGCCCAGTCGGTGACGGACGGCCGGAACGAGGGGGACTTGGCGAGGACCAGCAGCGCCTCTTCCAGCATGCCGTCCGCGAACGGTGCCGCGTACGCCCCGAGGTTGGCCGCCTCCATGGCGCCCGGCCCGCCGCCGGTGGCGACCGTGAAGCCCGCGCGCGTCAACTGCCGTCCCAGGCGGGCGGCTCCGGCGTACTCCGTGGTGCCACGGGCCATCGCGTGTCCGCCCATGACGCCCACCACCCGCGCGCCGTCCAGGAGTTCGTCCAGGGCGTCGGAGACGGCGTCGTCGTGGATCGCGCGCAGCATCGAGGCGAGGATGTCGCCGTCGCTCCTGGTGCGCTGGAACCAGGCGTAGGCCCGGGCGTCCGGGGTCGCCTCGTAGCCCGCGCCGAGCGAGTCGAACAACTCGTCGGGCGTGTAGGCGAATCCGCGGTACGGGTCGAAGGGGAGTCCGGGGACGGGCGGGAACACCAGGGCCCCGGACGCGCCGACGTGGGAGGCCGCCTCGGGCTCCATCGGGCAGCCGAGGAAGACGGCTCCCGTGGTGTCGACGGTGAGCAGGGTCTCGGTACGGGCCGTCAGATCGACGGCCTGGATCCGGAACCGGGCCAGTGAGCCGTGCCCGGCGACCGCCTCGTCGAACTCGGCGAGGGACTCTATCTCGCGGTCGTGGGCGGCTCGGTGCGGCTGGGCGGGTGTCTGATACACCCGCCCATGCTAGGCACCCCTGTTCGAACGGGAGGCACTCAGCCCTGCACCGCGGCCGGGTCCATCCACACGACCTCCCAGGTGTGGCCGTCGAGGTCGTCGAAGGAGCGGCCGTACATGAAGCCGAGGTCCTGGGTCTTGTCGCCTGCCGAGCCGCCCGCCGCGACCGCCTTCTCGACCAGCTCGTCCACCTTCTCGCGGCTCTCCGCGCTCAGACAGATCAGCACCTCGCTGGTGCGGGTCGAGTCGGCGATCTCCTTCCGCGTGAACGTGGCGTAGTGCTGCTTGCTGAGCAGCATCGCGATGATCGTGTCGCTGATCACGACGCAGGCGCACTCGTCGGTGGAGAACTGCGGGTTGATCGTGTAGCCGAGTTCGGTGAAGAACTTCTTCGACGTCTCGACGTCGGCGGTGGCCAGGTTCACGAAGATCATCTGCTGGTACATGGGGTTCCCTCCGGGGTGCCGTCCGTGTCGTTCGGGTGGGTAGACACCGGCCCGGCGGGAAATTCATCGCCGCGCCGGCGACTTGCTCCGAGCGCTCAGCGGGCCTCAGCGGGCCTCAGCGGGCCGACGGAAGCGCCGCCAGGTCGGCGACGGCCAAGGTGAGCGGCCCGAAGAGGACCAGCAGGGCGGCCGCGCGCAGGAGGGCGGCCCCGCGCAGCATGGTGGCCGGGGCGCCCAGGCGCAGCAGGGCGGCGGTGGTCTCGGCGCGGCACTGGCGGGCCTCGACGGCCGCCGTCAGCAGCGTCGCCACCGTGCATCCGGTGACCACGAGCGCGCCGAGCGTGGTCAGCGGGCCGAAGGCGGTGGCCGTGCCGTGGGACAGGGCGGTCAGGGCGTAGGCGGCCGAGGTGACCGCGCAGAGCACGCCGAGCGGGCGGCCGATCCGGGTGGCCTCCGCCATCAGCCCCCGGCCGGCCAGCAGCCGCAGGGCCCCCGGGCGCGCGGACTGCAGCAGGCGCCCGCACAGGTGGGTCAGTCCGGGCCCGGCGAGGACGAGCCCGAAGGCGGTGAGGACCCAGCCGGCCAGCACGGCGACGGCGTCGGCGGGCAGGTGGACGAGGGCGGGGACGGTACGTCCCGCGTACGCCTGCACGGTGAGCCCGGCGGCGACGGTCGCGACGCCCCAGGGCAGACCGGCGGGCGCGGCGCGCGGCGCCGGGGGAGGAGCGAGGGCACCGGCCCCTTCCGGGTGGGCCGCCGCGGCCTCGGCCGCTCCGGTCCCCGTACCGTCCACCGTGGCGCCGTCGGTCCGGGCGCCGTCCGCGCCGCCGGCGCTGTCCGCCCCGCTCGGGCGGTCAGCCGCGTCGCCGGTGTCCCGGTCGCTCTCCCCTCGCCGGGCGGGAGCGCGCAGCCGCGTCCCGAACCTGCCGTACGCCCCGAACGTCTCCCGGCCGGCCGTGTGGCCGTACGCGCCGAAGCGGCCGAGAGGGCGCGCGTCCCGGCGGGCCGGGCGCGGGTCGCGCGGCCTCAGGGCGAGGGCCACCGTCGCGCAGGCGAGCGCCGGGACCAGGGCCAGCAGGGTGAGGGCGCCGGGGAGCGGCAGGGGCTCGCCGGCGGCCAGGAACCCGGCCGCCGCGCCGTCGAAGGGCAGGCCCTTCAGGTCGCCGCGCAGGTGCAGGAAGGCCGCCAGCGCGAGCAGCGAGCCCAGCGATGTGGACAGGGCCGTGGTCAGGGCGGAGACCGCCATCAGGCGGGCCGGGCCGAGGCCGACGGCCGACAGGCCCGGGCGGGGCCGGGTGCCGGGGTCCGTGCGGGCCACCGCGAGCGCGAAGTACACGGTGGCGGCGAGCGGCACCACGCACCAGGCCAGCCGCGGCAGGGCCGTGCCCGGCGTCTCGGGGTGGCCGAGGGCGTAGCCGAGGGTGCCGAGCAGCAGGAAGCCGGTGCCGCCCGAGGCGGCGGTCACCAGCAGGCGGCGCAGTTGGACGGCGGGCCGCGCCGCGCGGGTCAGGCGGAGAGCGAGCACGCGGCCCGGCCCTCCGCGTCGGCGGCCTCGGGCAGGTGCACGGTCTTCACGCGCCGTCCGTCCCGCAGCGAGACGGTGCGGTCGGCGAGGGCGGCGGTCTCGGTGTCGTGCGTGGCCAGCACGACGGTGATGCCGTGCGAGCGGGCCGCCGTGGTGAGGGTGCGCAGCACGTGGGCCCGGTCGGCGCGGTGCAGCGGGGCGGTCGGCTCGTCGGCGAAGAGGACCGTGGGTCCCGTGGCGAGCGCGCGGGCGATGCAGACGCGCTGGCGCTCGGCCTGCTGGAGGCCGTGCGGCCGCTTGCGGGCCAGCTCGCCGACGTCGAGGCGCTCCAGCCACTCCTGCGCGGCCACCTTGGCCCGGCGGCGGCCGACGCCGCGCAGCATCAGGGGCAGGGCGGCGTTCTCCCAGACGTTCAGCTCCGGTACGAGCACGGGAGCCGGGTCGATCCAGCCGAACCGGTCGCGGCGCAGCCGCTCCCGGGCCACCGGCCCCATCGTGTGCACGGGCGTGCTGTTGAACCACACCTCGCCGCCCTGGACCGGGGCGAGGCCGGACAGGCACCGCAGGAGGGTGGTCTTGCCGCTGCCGCGGGGGCCGCCGACGGCCAGGATCTCGCCCTCGCGCACGCCGAGCGAGACGCCGGCCAGGCCGGGCGAGCCGTCCTGGTGCCTGAAGTGCAGAGCGCGTGCCCACAGCACGTCGTTGTCCGGCGGGGCCTCCATGGGCGTACACCTCGGTTCTGATCCGTTTTCCCGTGCCTCGTCCCCCGTTGGGCGGAACGACGGCAGGGCCGATCGGTCACTGGAACGCTAGGCAGCCGTCGCGGGGAGGCCGGACAGCACACGGCCCCGGGCCGCCGTTCTCACTCGAACGGACGGCACCGGGGCCGGCACCGGTCATCCAGTCGGATGATCAGAGCCTTCGGTGGGGGCTCAGAGCTTCGTCCACGCCTCGGAGAGGGTGGCGCGCAGGATCTGCTCGATCTCGTCGAAGGTCTCCTGGTTGGAGATCAGCGGCGGGGCGAGCTGGATCACCGGGTCGCCACGGTCGTCGGCACGGCAGTACAGGCCGTTGTCGAACAGCGCCTTGGAGAGGAAGCCGTACAGGACGCGCTCGGTCTCCTCGTCGTTGAAGGACTCCTTGGTGTTCTTGTCCTTCACCAGCTCGATGCCGTAGAAGAAGCCGTTGCCGCGGACGTCGCCGACGATCGGCAGGTCGTGCAGCTTCTGCAGGGTCTTCAGGAAGGCGCCCTCGTTGTCCAGCACGTGCTGGTTGAGGCCCTCGCGCTCGAACAGGTCGAGGTTGGCGAGGCCCACCGCGGCGGAGACCGGGTGGCCGCCGAAGGTGTAGCCGTGCAGGAAGGTGTTGTCGCCCTTGTAGAACGGCTCGGCCAGGCGGTCGGAGACGATGCAGGCGCCGATCGGGGAGTAGCCCGAGGTCATGCCCTTGGCGCAGGTGATCATGTCCGGGACGTAGCCGAACTTGTCGCAGGCGAACGTCGTGCCGAGGCGGCCGAAGGCGCAGATGACCTCGTCGGAGACGAGCAGCACGTCGTACTGGTCGCAGATCTCGCGCACGCGCTGGAAGTAGCCGGGGGGCGGCGGGAAGCAGCCGCCGGCGTTCTGCACGGGCTCCAGGAAGACCGCGGCGACGGTGTCGGGGCCCTCGAAGAGGATCTGCTGCTCGATCTGGTCGGCGGCCCAGCGGCCGAAGGCCTCGGGGTCGTCGCCGAAGATCGAGGCGCGGTAGATGTTGGTGTTCGGCACCTTGTGCGCGCCCGGTACGAGCGGCTCGAAGGGGGCCTTCAGGCCCGGCAGACCGGTGATGGACAGGGCGCCCTGCGGGGTGCCGTGGTAGGCGACCGCGCGGGAGATGACCTTGTACTTTGTGGGCTTGCCGATCAGCTTGAAGTACTGCTTGGCGAGCTTCCAGGCGGTCTCGACCGCCTCGCCGCCGCCGGTGGTGAAGAAGACCTTGTTCAGGTCGCCGGGGGCCTCGTGGGCCAGGCGCTCGGCCAGTTCGACGGCCTTGGGGTGGGCGTAGGACCACACCGGGAAGAACGCGAGCTCCTGGGCCTGCTTGGCGGCGGTCTCGGCGAGCTCGGTGCGGCCGTGACCGGCCTGAACCACGAACAGACCGGCGAGACCGTCGAGGTAGCGCTTGCCCTTGTCGTCGTAGATGTAGGTGCCCTCGCCCCGGACGATGGTCGGGACGGGGGAGTTCTCGTACGAGGACATGCGGGTGAAGTGCATCCACAGGTGGTCGTACGCGGTGCGGCTGAGGTCCTTCTGGCTCACGGTTATCGGGTTCCCCACATGTAGGTCTGCTTCTTCAGCTTCAGGTAGACGAAGCTTTCGGTGGAGCGCACGCCGGGCAGGGCCCGGATGCGTCGGTTGATGACGTCCAGCAGGTGGTCGTCGTCCTCGCAGACGATCTCGGCGAGGATGTCGAACGAGCCCGCGGCCATCACCACGTACTCGACTTCCGACATGCCGGTCAGCGCGTCCGCGATCGACTCGACATCGCCCTCGACGTTGATCCCGACCATCGCCTGCCTGCGGAAGCCCACGGTGAGCGGGTCCGTGACGGCGACGATCTGCATCACGCCCTGGTCCAGCAGCTTCTGGACGCGCTGGCGCACGGCCGCCTCCGACAGGCCCACGGCCTTGCCGATCGCGGCGTACGGCCGGCGGCCGTCCTCCTGGAGCTGCTGAATGATGGCGAGGGAGACGGCGTCCAGCTGGGGGCTGTTGCCGTTCCTGGACTCGCGGGGCGAGTCCCTCTGGTCTGCGCTTCGACTGGCCACGACCTCACTGTGCACGACGTCTCGACAGTTTTGCAAGGTCGCAGCGATGAAATTCGTTGTTTCTGAGGACGAGACTTGCGGATTTCGCAGAACGGGTGGCGATGGGGGTGTTGAAAACGTGGGTATGCCGATTAGGGTGGGTGTCTCAGCCTTCGGACAACCGCATCGGCGGCCCGGGGCTGGACAGCGTGAACCCTCGAACCAGATCAGGAGGCCGGCAGTGAGCACCGAGCTGCGTCGTCTGCGCAACTACATCGACGGTGAGTTCCGGGACGCCGCCGACGGACGGACCACCGAGGTGGTCAACCCCGCGACGGGCGAGGCGTACGCCACCGCTCCGCTGTCCGGACAGGCGGACGTGGACGCCGCGATGGCGGCCGCCGCCGCGGCCTTCCCGGCCTGGCGCGACACGACCCCCGCCGAGCGGCAGAAGGCCCTCCTGAAGATCGCCGACGCGTTCGAGGAGCGGGCCGAGGAGCTCATCGCGGCGGAGGTGGAGAACACGGGCAAGCCCACCGGGCTCACCCGCTCCGAGGAGATCCCGCCCATGGTCGACCAGATCCGCTTCTTCGCGGGTGCGGCCCGGCTGCTCGAGGGCCGCTCGGCCGGCGAGTACATGGACGGCATGACCTCGATCATCCGCCGCGAGCCGGTCGGCGTCTGCGCCCAGGTCGCCCCGTGGAACTACCCGATGATGATGGCGGTGTGGAAGTTCGCCCCCGCCATCGCCGCGGGCAACACGGTCGTCCTCAAGCCGTCGGACACCACCCCCGCCTCGACCGTCCTCATCGCCGACATCATCGGCGCGATCCTCCCCAAGGGCGTCTTCAACGTCGTCTGCGGCGACCGCGACACCGGCCGCGCGATGGTCGAGCACCCGACCCCGGCCATGGCCTCCATCACCGGCTCCGTGCGCGCCGGCATGTCGGTCGCCGAGTCCGCCTCCAAGGACGTCAAGCGGGTCCACCTGGAGCTGGGCGGCAAGGCCCCGGTCGTCGTCTTCGAGGACACCGACATCGCCAAGGCCGTCGAGGACATCTCCGTCGCGGGCTTCTTCAACGCCGGCCAGGACTGCACGGCCGCGACCCGCGTCCTCGTCCAGGAGTCCATCCACGACGAGTTCGTCGCCGCGCTCGCCAAGGCCGCGGCCGAGACCAAGACCGGCCAGCCGGACGACGAGGACGTCCTCTTCGGCCCGCTGAACAACCCCAACCAGCTCAAGCAGGTCTCCGGCTTCATCGACCGGCTGCCCGCGCACGCCAAGGTCGAGGCGGGTGGTCAGCAGGTCGGCGACAAGGGTTACTTCTACGCCGCCACCGTCGTCTCCGGCCTGAAGCAGGACGACGAGATCATCCAGAACGAGGTCTTCGGCCCGGTCATCACCGTCCAGTCCTTCTCGGACGAGGACCAGGCCGTCGAGTGGGCCAACGGCGTCGAGTACGCCCTCGCCTCCTCGGTGTGGACCAAGGACCACGGCCGCGCGATGCGCATGTCCAAGAAGCTCGACTTCGGCTGCGTGTGGATCAACACCCACATCCCGCTGGTCGCCGAGATGCCCCACGGCGGCTTCAAGAAGTCCGGCTACGGCAAGGACCTGTCGGCGTACGGCTTCGAGGACTACACGCGCATCAAGCACGTGATGACCTCGCTGGACGCGTAACCGCGTAACCGCGCAGGGGACAGGACCGGATCGTGCGGCCCCCGGACGGGATCACCTCCCCGCCCGGGGGCCGCTGCCGTCGTGCGGACGCGGGCCTTCGTCGTCCGGGGGCCGTAACCGCCCCGCCGTGGGGCCGGTCGACAAGGTGTCGGGTCCGCTCCGGCGCACTCGACGCAGCGTCGATTGTCCGCCCGCGCGCCGCGGAGGCATCCTTTCGGGTGTGCCCGAGACCTCCACCAGCAAGCCGCCGCCGACCCGTCGCTCGTTCCTGCGCGCCGTCGGCGGGACCGCCGCGCTCGGCGCCCTCGCCGGCTGCGGGGTGCCCGCCGCCTACGTCGAGCCGGGCGACCGGGCCGGAGCCGACGCCTCCACCGCCGACCGCAAGCTGACCTGGGCCAACTGGCCGCTGTACATCGACACCGACGACGACAACCCGAACAAGCGGCCCACGCTGGAAGCGTTCGAGCGGCGCACCGGGATCTCCGTCGACTACGTCGAGGAGATCAACGACAACGACGAGTTCTTCGGCAAGATCAGCCCCGCGCTGATGAACCACCAGCAGACCGGCCGGGACCTGATCGTCATCAGCGACTGGATGTGCGCGCGCTTCGTCCGGCTCGGCTGGGTGCAGCGGATGGACCGCGCGCGCCAGCCGAACGTCGCCACGTACCTCGACCCGCTGCTGCGCTCGCCCGCCTTCGACCCGGGCCGCAACTACACCGTGCCGTGGCAGTCGGGCATCACGGGCATCGCCTACAACCGCCGCAAGCTCGGCCGCGAGATCCGGCACGTGAAGGACCTCTGGGCGGACGACCTCAGGGGCCGGGTCACCCTGCTGTCCGGCCTCGACGAGGCGTTCGCGCTGCTGATGCAGGGCAACGGCGTCGACATCACCAAGTGGACGGCGGACGACTTCCACCAGGTGTGCGACGAGGTGGAACGGGAGGTCAAGCGCGGCCAGATCCGCCGCTTCACCGGCAACGACTACACCAAGGACCTGGTCAGCGGCGATGTCCTGGCCTGCCAGGCGTACTCGGGCGACGTCATCCAGCTCCAGGCGGACAACCCCGACATCCGCTTCGTCGTCCCCGAGGAGGGCGCCGAACTCTGGTCCGACTCCCTGATGATCCCCGACCTGGCGCGCCACAAGAGGAACGCCGAGCGGCTCATCGACTACTACTACGACCCCGCGGTCGCCGCGAAGCTCGCCGCCTGGGTCAACTACGTCTGCCCCGTCCCCGCCGCCAAGGAGGTCCTGGCCGCCTCCAAGGACAAGGACACGGCCGCACTGGCCGCCAATCCCCTGATCTTCCCCGACGACACGATGCGGCAACGCCTCGCCATCGCGCGGGACATCACGTCCACGGAACGGGTGGAGTTCGCCCAGCGGTGGAACAAGATCGTGGGGCTCTAGGGGCAACTGCGCGCCCTGCCGGGCGGGATGCCTTTTGAACGTGTTCAAAACAAGGCGTACGCTGTTGTCATGAGCGACAGAGCTGCCCTGCTCAAGGGCATTCGTGTGTGGCTGGGTCTCTTCGTCGTGTGTCTTGCGCTCAGCGGGGCCACCGCCTTTCCGCTGGTGCACGAACTGCGTTGGGTCGAGGGCGGGTTGCGGGCGCTGTCGGTGTCGGAGTGGCTGCCCGGGCTCGTGCGGTGGATCTCCCGGGTGCGGGAGGGGCTCGACGCCGTCGACGCCGACCATCCGTTCGTGCTCTACGGGACGGACTGGCTGGCCTTCGCGCATCTCGTCATCGCCGTCGCCTTCTACGGGCCGTACCGCGACCCGGTCCGCAACATCTGGGTGGTCGAGTTCGGGATGATCGCCTGCGCCGGCATCGTCCCGCTCGCGCTCATCTGCGGTCCGGTGCGGGGAATTCCCTTCTGGTGGAGCCTGATCGACATGTCGTTCGGGGTGTTCGGGGTCGTCCCGCTGTACATCGTGCGCCGGAAGATCAAGCGGCTGGAGGCGCTCGACGGAGCGACGGCCGCGAGGCCGGTGCCCGCTGTATGAGGGGTGAGGCCGTCCGGGCAGCACACGGCCGGGGCCCGTGGACGGGCCCCGGCCGGTGAACTGTGCGAAGTGCGCCGACGCGTGTCGCGTCAGCTGTAGTTGTCGCGGATGAAGCAGAAGTCCGCGTGGCTCACGTCGGGCAGCTGGCCGCCGTTGTTGAGCGGGGAGATGAGCCCCGAGTCGCTGTCGATGCCGTTCGGGAAGCCGGTCACCGCGTCGTAGAGGTAGCGGTTGGCGTTGTCGCCGCCCTTCACGGTGACCTGGCGGACCGCGAGGGTGTTGGGCTGCGCGATGCTGAAGTCGACGTCCTTGATGCCGTTGGAGAACGTGACGGTCACGTCACCCGTCCCGCCGTCGGGCAGCACGATGTGGAACGTCTGCGGCGTCGTCGACGGGTTCACCCGAAGCGCGTCCGAGCCGTCGGGGCAGACCGCTGCCGGGTTGCCGGGGACGAAGATGGGGGGCACCTCGGCGGCCGCCGCGGGGCCGGCGGCGATGCCGAGGGCCACGGCCGCGGCCATGCCGACGCCGGTGAACCGCGCTCCCCATCTCGGGCGTCGCGACTGGGTCTTCGATCGGGTGGTCACTCGCATGACGAGTACTCCTCCTTGTTGCTGCGTTCCTGCATCGGGCACCTGTCCTGGGCCGCCCACGGGGGAGTTCTCGCAGGTGTTCCGTCGAGAGTTCGAGTCCGGGACTCCAGTCCACCGAGGGCGCCCTGAACGTTTCCACCGCTTTCGTCCCGGCACTCCCGTGGCATGCCTTTCCTGCTCCATCCGAGCCCATAACAGGCCGTCAGGGTGAATGCCGACCCTTGCTCGGCATCGCGGTCGGGCGACACACGCCGAGGTTCTGATCGGCGGTCAGCTCGTCAGTGTGTGCATTACGTATAGTTTGTCGCGCTTTCTTCCCCGCCGGTCGACCCCTCCTCCACCCCGGGATGTCTCATGCGTCTGAGGAAAAACACGGTGAGGCTGGTCACCGGCACCTCCACCGTGGCCCTTCTCGCGGCCGCCTCGCTCACGACCGCCCACGGCGCACCGGCGCGCAGCGAAAAGGCGCCGGCCCGCAGCGAGCAGACCCTGACCGCCGCCGCGCTGCCGACCTGGCAGACCGACGGCATCGTCTGGTCGGTCGCCTACGCGCGCGGTGTGGTGTACGTCGGCGGCACCTTCGACAGCGTGCGTCCGCCCGGCGCCAAGCCCGGCCAGAAGGCGGTCGCCCGCAAGAACTTCGCCGCGTTCGACGCTGTCACCGGCCGGCTGCTGCCGTGCGCCCACTCCTTCACCGAGGGCGAGGCGACGGTACGGGCCCTGAAGGCGTCGAGCGACGGCAAGGTGCTGTACGTCGGCGGATCGTTCGGCAAGGTCGACGACACGAACGTGTCCAGCGCGGTCGCGCTCGACACGGCCGGCTGCTCCCTGCGGGCGGACTTCCGCCCCGCGGTCGCGGCCACGGTCCGCGCCATCGCCACCACCAAAAACACGGTGTACCTGGGCGGCGACTTCCTCACCGTCGACGGCCGCGGGAGGCAGTACCTCGCGGCCCTGCGACCGGGCGGCTCCCTGCTCCCGCTCAAGGCGCACATCGACGAGCCGGTACGCGCCCTGCTCGTGCCCCCCAGGCAGGGAAAGCTCCTCGTCGGCGGTGACTTCCACCAGGTCAACGGTGAGGCGCAGCAGGCCCTGGTCGCCCTGGACCCGTCCAGAGGTTCGACCGCCGCCTCGTTCCCGGGCTGGCTGCCCACGGGGTCCTCGGTGAAGGCGCTGGCGAGCGACGGCACGAACTTCTACGTCGCCGCCGAGGGCCGGGGGACCGGGATCTTCGACGGCCGCATCGCCGGGCGGCTGTCCGACGGCTCGATGGTCTGGAAGGACTACTGCCAGGGCGCCACCCAGGCCGTCGTGGTGGACCGGGGTGTTCTCTACAGCGCCTCCCACGCCCACTACTGCATGCGCACCCCCGGCGGCTTCCCCGACGGCCGCCGCCGCCACTTCCTGGCCCAGTCCGTCGGTGACAGCCGCATCCTGCACTGGTTCCCCGACACCGACGACGGACTCGGCGAGGGAATCGGCCCGCGCGCTCTGGTGATGACCAAGGGCATCCTGTGGGCGGGCGGCGAGTTCACCACGGTCAACGGCCGGCCCCAGCAGGGTCTGACACGGTTCTCGTCCGGGCCGGGGAACACCGCTCCGCTGGCGGCACCCGAACCGGCCGCTCGCAGCGACAAGGCCGGGCGCATCACGCTCACCTGGCGTGCCACGTGGGACCGCGACGACGCGGAGCTGACGTACCGGATCCGGCGCGACGGCGTCCTGGTGGCCTCGCGCAAGCAGCGCTCCACCGACTGGGAGCTGCCGGAGATGACCTACACGGACTCCGTCACCCCCGGCTCCCGGCACACGTACACGGTCACCGTCACCGACGGCAGGAACACCGTGCCGCGCTCGGCGCCGCACGCCGTGACCGCGGCCGCCCGGAAGTGAACGGGAAGGCCACGACGGTCAGCGCGCGTCGCGCACGATGCCGTCCCGGACGGTGTCGTCCCGAACGGTGTCGTCCCGCAGGATCTCGCCCCGCAGGGCGGTGAGCACGTCGACGCGGTTCGTGGTGATCGAGTCGACGCCCACGTCCAGGAGGCGGCGCATGGAGCGGCGGGTGTCCGGTGTCCAGACGGACAGCAGGTACCCGCCACGGTGGACACGGGCCGCCAGGTCGTGGTCGACCAGGGCGAAGCGGTAGTTGAGCCAGCGCGGGCGCACCGCGTCCAGCACCGCGGGACGGGGCGGCGCGAGCGAGGTCCAGGTCAGGGCGATCTCGGCGGCGGGATCGGCGGCCCGGACCGCGAGCACGGCCTCGGCGTGGGCGCTGTAGTACACCCGGTCCCCGGCCCCGCACTGCCGTACGACGTCCAGGGTCCGCTCCACGGACCGCCGGTCGACCCGCCCGCACAGGTCGATCATCACCCGGCTGCCCTCCGTCGCCAGGAGCGCCTCGGCCAGCGTCGGCACCGCGCCCCGGGTGAGTCCGCGCACCTCGTTCGCGGACAGCGCGCGCAGCGGCCGGTCGTGCGTCCACAGTCGGCGCAGCGTCTCGTCGTGCAGCAGCACGGGGACGCCGTCGCGGGTGAGCCGTACGTCGACCTCGACCGCGTCCGCGCCCAGGGCGAGCGCGGAACGCAGCGAGTCGAGGGTGTTCTCGCGGAACCGGTAGGGGTCGCCGCGGTGGGCCACGGCGGTCACGTTCTGCATGGCCCCATTGTGGGGTGCGTCAGGGCGCGAGCCAGGCGGCGGTGTAGGTGTCGATCTCGGCCTCGATCCGGGACTTGCCGGGGGCGTCGAGGAAGGACGCCCGTACGGCGTTCTTCGCCAGGTCGGCCAGGCCCCGCTCGTCGAGGTCGAGGAGGCGGGCGGCCACCGCGTACTCGTTGTTGAGGTCGGTGCCGAACATCGGCGGGTCGTCGGAGTTGATCGTGACCAGCACACCGGACCGGACGAACTCCTTGATCGGGTGCTCGTCCAGGGTGCGGACCGCGCGGGTGGCGATGTTGGAGGTCGGGCAGACCTCCAGCGGGATGCGGTGCTCGGCGAGGTGCGCGAGCAGCGCGGGGTCCTGGGCGGAACTCGTGCCGTGGCCGATGCGCTCGGCGCGCAGGTCGGTCAGCGCGTCCCACACCGTCTGCGGCCCGGTGGTCTCCCCGGCGTGCGGGACGGAGTGCAGCCCGGCCGCGATGGCGCGGTCGAAGTAGGGCTTGAACTGCGGCCGGGGCACGCCGATCTCCGGGCCGCCGAGCCCGAACGACACCAGGCCCTCCGGGCGGATCCGGTCGTCGGTCGCCAGGCGCGCGGTCTCCTCGGCGGACTCGAGGCCGGCCTCGCCGGGGATGTCGAAGCACCAGCGCAGCACGGTCCCGAACTCGGCCTCGGCGGCCTTGCGGGCGTCCTCGATCGCGGCCATGAAGCCCAGCTCGTCGATCCCTCGGCGGGTCGAGGAGAACGGGGTGATGGTCAGCTCGGCGTACCGCACCTGCTGGCGGGCCAGGTCCCGGGCCACCTCGTAGGTCAGCAGCCGGACGTCCTCCGGGGTGCGGATCAGGTCCACGACCGACAGGTACACGTCGATGAAGTGCGCGAAGTCCGTGAAGGTGAAGTAGTCGGCCAGGGCCTCGGGGTCGGTGGGCACCTTGGAGTCGGGGTGGCGGGCGGCCAGTTCCGAGACGATGCGCGGGGAGGCGGAGCCGACGTGGTGGACGTGCAGTTCGGCCTTGGGCAGTCCGGCGATGAAGGCGTGCAGATCGCGGTCGGGCGTGCCGACGGCGGGTACGGAGCTGCGGTCGGACAAGGGTTCCTCCCCGGGAACGGCGCCCGCGGACCTGGGTCCGTGGTCCGGGCGCGGGTGATCGGCTGATCGGTGACTCGAGGTCATCGTAGGCCCCCGGCCTCGACGGTCCCGGCCTCGCCCGTAGCATGGCCGGACGTCCGACACAGGGGGGTCCTGAGCCATGTCAGAGCAGGTGCCGCAGCCGATACCGCCGGAGTACGGCGCCGGCGACGGGTCCGTGGCACCTGAGGGCTCCGCGCCCCGGGTCTCCCTGGACAAGGGGAGCGGGCGGGAGCCCGTCGACTCCGCCGGGGCCGAGCGGTCCGCACCGGACGGGGCGCCGTCGACGCCGGCGCCGGCCGCGGGCGTGGGCGTGGAGGCCGATCCGTGGGCACCTCGGGTGAGCCCGCAGGGAGCCGGCGCCACGGTCGTCTCCGACGTCTCGGCCGCCGCCCCCTTCTCCGGGCCTTCGGCCGCTCCCGCCGGCGAGGCCGCCGCCCCGGCTCCCGCGCCGCAGCCCCCCGTCCACGACCAGCGGACGGTCGCCTCCCTGCCCGCCCCGGACGCGCCCGCCGACCCGGTGCCCCCGGCCTGGGCCAAGCCGGCCGACCCCTTCGCCCCACCGGCCCCCGCTCCGTCCGCGCCCGGTCAGGCGAACCTGTTCGCGCCCCCTGCCGACATGCCGCCCGCGCCGCCCGCCGCCGCAGCCACGAACCCGTTCGCGCCCCCTTCCGGCACGCCCGCGAACCCGTTCGCGCCGCCCGGGCCCGGCTCTCAGGCCGGAGCGCCGGTGCACCCCTACGTCCCGCCGGCCCCCGCCGGGCTCGGCAACCCGTACGCGCCGCCCCCGGCCGCCGCCGCCCAGCCCCAGGAATCGGTCCCCGTCCCGCCGCCGCCCATGTCCCCCGACGGCCCCGGCCAGGTGCCGTACGGCTATCCGGGCGCGCCGGCGGCGTACGGCTACCCGGCCCCGCAGCCGCCCCCGGGCTACGGCGGACCCGGCATCCCCGCCTACCCGGCGGCGGCCGGTTACGGCTGGCCGGGCATGCAGCCGCAGCCGAACAACGGCATGGGCACGGCCGCGCTGGTGCTGGGCATCCTGTCGGTGGTCGGCTTCTGTGCCTGGCCGCTGGCCATCGTGATGGCGATCCTGGCGGTGGTCCTCGGCTCCCTGGGCCGCGCCAAGGCCCGCCGCGGCGAGGCGGACAACCCGGGCGTGGCCCTCGCCGGGATCATCTGCGGCGCCGCGAGCATCGTCCTGATGCTGGGGCTTCTCGCCTTCGCCATCGCGTACTACCACTGAGCCGCCCGGGGGCTGGCCGGCTCCCCGGCGATGGGCCGGCAGGCGGCGCGGACCGCCCAGGGCACGCACCCCCGCCTCTCGGCGAGGGGTGCGATGCCGCCGGCCCCCGGACTTCCGCAGCTCCGCTGAGTGGCGAGTCGGGGCACGCCCCGGTCCCACCGACCCTTGCGATGTCACACCGTGACGGTCACGCCTCCGCCGGCGGCTCCCGCGATGACGTGGCGCCGGCCATGCCGCGTCGGCGGCCGCTCGCCGTGTCGCCCGCGATGCTCCAACCCCGCAGCCACCTCCCGGCGGCCGTCTCGGCCGGAGGCCCCGCCGGCCGCCCCGGACATGCCCTACCCCTCAGCCTGAGGCGCCGCGGGCGCAGCCGCCGAACCGTCCGCGTGTCAGCCGCGCTGGACGGGGCCTGCCCCCCCCGCACAGCCCCCGGACCACGGACCAGACGCCCGTCAGTCGTGCCGGACGGTCCTACCCCTCACACACAGCCCACGCGCCGCCCGCTGCCAGGCGGTTCCCTACGAGCCCCGCCTCTCCTCCCGGTCTCAGACCCTTACGCCCCCGCCAGCCTCTCCCGTGCCTCCATCAGGGCGAAGCCCAACAGGTTCGGGCCGCGCCAGCGTTCCGGGTCCGAGGCCGCCTCGTCGTCGGCCGCGAGGCCGATGCCCCAGACGCGGTCCACGGGGCTCGCCTCGACCAGGACGCGGTCGCCGGTGTTCAGCAGGAACATGCGGAGCTCGTCGTCCGAGGCGAACTTGTGCACGCTGCCCTCCACGACGATGCGGAAGCGCTCCCGCCGCCAGACGGCCTCGTCGAACCCGCGGACCAGCCGGCCCGCCTTCTTCGCCTCGGCGGGGTGCGCGGCCGCCAGGATCCGGCGCTCCGCCTCCGCGTCCCCGAAGAGCCGCGCCTTGCCGGCCATCATCCAGTGCTCGGCCGTCACGTACTCGACCCCGTCGACCACGAAGGGTGACGGCCACCACTGGCTCAGGCAGCTCGCGCCGACGCGGCCGTCCGGGCGCGGCCGGTGGCCCCAGAAGTGCAGATACTTGATGCGGGCACCCGCCCGGACCTCGCTGAGCAGGGCCTCCACCCCGTCGATCTTCCCCATGCACGCGAGTGTGGCACGCACCACGGACACTCCGTCCGCCCTTTTCCGCGCCGACTCGACACCTGGTCGACAGATTCCGTCGCGTAACCAAAAGGCAACAACGGAATCACTTGTTGGAGTGCACTTGCTCTGTCAGGATCGGCACTCAAATCGAGCTGGAGCTACGCCACCCACCCCCGGGACGGGGCGAAACGGCGGAGGAGAGCGACATGCACAACCCGGGCATCCCGGAACGATTCGACGCGCAGGGGCGCCTCGCGGACGGTGCGCAGTTCATCGCGGGCCGACTCACCAAGGGCACCTCGGGCCGCACCCACGCCGTGGTCGACCCCTCGACCGGCGAGGAGGTGTACACCTACGAACTGGCCGGCACGGACGACGTCGACGCGGCCGTGGCCGCCGCGCGCGAGGCGTTCCCGGGCTGGGCCTCCGCCACCCCGGGCGAGCGCTCGGACGCCCTGCACCGGTTCGCCGCCGTGCTCGCCGACCGCGCCGAGGAGTTCGCCCGCGCCGAGTCGCTGCAGTGCGGCAAGCCGCTGAAGCTCACCCGCGAGTTCGACGTCCCCGGGACCATCGACAACACCGCCTTCTTCGCCGGCGCCGCCCGGCACCTGCAGGGCCAGTCCGCCGGCGAGTACTCGGGCGACCACACCTCGTACGTGCGGCGCGAGCCGATCGGTGTCGTGGGCTCGATCGCGCCCTGGAACTACCCGCTCCAGATGGCCGCCTGGAAGATCCTCCCGGCGATCGCGGCGGGCAACACCATCGTGCTCAAGCCCGCCGAGCTGACCCCCCTGACCTCGCTGCTGTTCGCCCAGGCCGCCACCGACGCGGGCATCCCCGACGGTGTCGTCAACATCGTCACCGGGACCGGCCGGGAGGCGGGCGAGCGCCTCGTCGGGCACCCCGACGTGGCCATGACCTCCTTCACCGGGTCCACCGCCGTCGGCAAGCGGGTCGCCGAGATCGCCACCGCGACCGTCAAGCGCCTCCACCTGGAGCTGGGCGGCAAGGCGCCCTTCGTCGTCTTCGACGACGCGGACCTGGAGGCCGCCGTGCACGGCGCGGTCGCGGGCTCGCTGATCAACACCGGCCAGGACTGCACGGCCGCCACGCGCGCGTACGTTCAGCGACCGCTGTACGACGCCTTCGTGGAGCGGACCGCCGCCCTGATGGAGACCGTACGGCTGGGCGACCCGTTCGCCGCCGGCACCGACCTCGGGCCGCTCATCTCGCACGCGCAGCGCGACCGCGTCGCCGGCTTCGTGGACCGGGCGCGCGGCTACGCGCGCGTGGTCACCGGCGGCGAGGCCCCGCAGGGCGACCTCAAGGACGGCGCCTACTACCGGCCGACCCTGGTCGCCGACGCGGCCCAGGACAGCGAGATCGTCCAGTCCGAGATCTTCGGTCCGGTACTGGTCGTCCTGCCGTTCGACAGCGACGATGAGGGAATCCGGCTGGCCAACGACACGCCCTACGGCCTCGCCGCCTCCGCCTGGAGCGGCAACGTCTACCGGGCCAACCGGGCCACCCGCGAGATCAAGGCGGGCTGTGTGTGGATCAACGACCACATCCCGATCATCAGCGAGATGCCGCACGGCGGTTACAAGGCGTCCGGCTTCGGCAAGGACATGTCGGCGTACTCATTCGAGGAGTACACGCAGGTCAAGCACGTAATGTTCGACAACACGGCGGTGGCGAGGAAGGACTGGCACCGCACCGTCTTCGGGGACCGTTAGCCACGATCCGGCCGGTGAGATGGCCGATTCCTCCCGAAAGGGCACCACGCGCATGGAGCAGTACGAGCCCGACCGCCTGACCCCTCCTCAACTGGCCGCCATGCGGCGCAGCCTGCGCAACGGCCGGGCGGCGATGACCCGCCGGTCACTGCTGCGCGCCTCCGCGGGCGGCGCGCTCACGGTCGGCGGTCTCGGGGCGCTGAGCGGCTGCGGGATCCCCGCGGCGGGCAAGACCCAGGGCGGCACGTCCGCCCAGGATCACTCGGCCCAGGAGAAGGTCGTGAACTTCTCCAACTGGACCGAGTACATCGACGTCGACGACAGCGGGAAGCGCCACCCCACCCTGGAGACCTTCCAGAAGCGGACCGGCATCGCGGTCAAGTACACCGAGGACATCAACGACAACAACGAGTTCTTCGGCAAGATCAAGCCGCAGCTCGCCGCGGGCCAGGACACCGGCCGCGACATCCTCGTCCTCACCGACTGGCTGGCCGCACGGCTGATCCGCCTCGGCTGGGTCCAGAAGCTGGACCCGTCCAACCTGCCGCACGCCTACACCAACCTGTCGTCCCAGTTCCGCGACCCCGACTGGGACCCGGGACGGGCGTACTCCTACCCCTGGCAGGGCATCCCGACGGTCATCGCCTACAACAAGAAGGCGCTCGACGGCGTCGAGGTGAAGTCGGTCTCCGACCTGCTCGACAACCCGAAGCTGAAGGGCCGCGTCTCCTTCCTGTCGGAGATGCGCGACAGCATCGGCATGACGCTCCTCGACATGGGCAAGGACCCGGCGAAGTTCACCGACGACGACTTCGACGCGGTGATAGCCCGGCTGCAGAAAGCCGTCGACAAGGGCCAGATCCGCCGCTTCACCGGCAACGACTACACGTCCGACCTCACCAAGGGCGACATCGCCGCCTGTGTCGCCTGGGCCGGCGACATCGTCCAGCTCAAGCACGACAGCCCGGACGTCGACTTCGTCATCCCGGACAGCGGCTACATGACGTCGAGCGACAACATGCTGGTTCCCAACAAGGCGCGGCACAAGACGAACGCCGAGCGGCTGATCGACTTCTACTACGAGCCGGAGCAGGCCGCCGCGCTCGCCGCGTACATCAACTACGCGACTCCCGTCGACGGCGTGAAGCCCTACCTTGCGAAGATCGACCAGGACGCGGCGAACAACCCGCTGATCGTCCCCGACAAGGCCATGCAGGCCAGGTCCCACTCCTTCCGCTCGCTGAGCCAGAAGGAAGAGACGGCCTACGAAGAGAAGTTCGCGAAGCTCACAGGGGCGTGACGACCATGACGACAGACAACAGCGGCGACGTCCGCCTCTCCGGTATCAGCAAGACCTACGACAACGGCTTCACCGCCGTGCAGCCGCTCGACCTGATCGTGCCGCAGGGCTCCTTCTTCGCCCTGCTCGGCGCCTCGGGCTGCGGCAAGACGACCACCCTGCGCATGATCGCCGGTCTGGAGGAACCTTCCTCCGGCACCGTGCACCTCGGCGACCAGGACGTCACGCACCTGCCGCCGTACAAGCGGCCGGTGAACACGGTCTTCCAGTCCTACGCCCTCTTCCCGCACCTCGACATCTTCGAGAACGTCGCCTTCGGCCTGCGCCGGCGCGGCGTCAAGAGCGTGAAGAAGCAGGTCGAGGAGATTCTGGACCTGGTCCAGCTCGGCGAGCAGGCCCGGAAGAAACCGCACCAGCTCTCCGGTGGCCAGCAGCAGCGTGTGGCCGTGGCCCGCGCGCTGATCAACCACCCGAAGGTGCTGCTGCTCGACGAGCCGCTCGGCGCCCTCGACCTCAAGCTGCGCCGTCAGATGCAGCTGGAGCTCAAGCGCATCCAGACCGAGGTCGGCATCACCTTCGTGCACGTCACGCACGACCAGGAGGAGGCCATGACCATGGCCGACACGGTCGCCGTGATGAACGCGGGCCGTGTCGAGCAGCTCGGCTCGCCCGCCGACCTGTACGAGAACCCGCAGACCACGTTCGTCGCGAACTTCCTCGGCACCTCGAACCTGATCGAGGCCGAGGTCGACACCAAGAACGGCGACGACATCGTGCTCAAGGCGGGCGGCGGCAAGCTCGTCCTCCCCGAGGCGCGCTGTTCCGCCCCGGCGACGGCCGGCGGGAAGGTGCTGGTCGGCATCCGCCCGGAGAAGATCTCCCTCACCCACGCCGACGACGCCGGCTCCGTCCCCGAGGGCCGCAACCGCCTCACCGGCAAGATCGCCGACGCGAGCTTCATCGGCGTCTCCACGCAGTACGTGATCGACAGCCCGGTCTGCGACGAGCTCGCGGTCTACGTGCAGAACGTCGAGCGCGACGGACGGCTCGTCCCCGGTGCCGACGTCGTCCTGCACTGGAGCCCCGCGCACACCTTCGGCCTGGACGCGGCCCAGGACATCGACGCCGGTGTCGAGAGCGTCGAGGAAGAGGCCGCGTAGACATGTCGACCCTCACCGAGGCGCCCCCGCCCCTGGCTCCGGCCGAGCCCGACAAGAAGCCGCCGCGCAAGCGGGGCCGGTTCACGCCGTACTGGCTGCTGCTGCCCGGCCTGCTCTGGCTGGTCGTCTTCTTCGCGCTGCCGATGATCTACCAGGCGTCCACGTCCGTGCAGACGGGCTCCCTGGAGGACGGCTACAAGGTCACCTGGCACTTCGCGACCTACTGGAACGCGCTGTCGGCGTACTGGCCGCAGTTCCTCCGCTCCGTCTCCTACGCGGCCGGCGCGACCGTGCTGTGCCTGCTGCTGGGCTACCCGCTGGCCTATCTGATCGCCTTCCGCGCGGGCCGCTGGCGCAACCTGATCATGATCCTGGTGATCGCGCCGTTCTTCACCAGCTTCCTGATCCGCACCCTGGCCTGGAAGACGATCCTGGCGGACAACGGCCCGGTCGTGCACGCCCTGAACACGCTGCACGTCCTGGACCTCACCGACTGGCTCGGCTGGACGGCGGGCGACCGCGTCCTCGCCACGCCGCTCGCCGTGGTGTGCGGTCTGACGTACAACTTCCTGCCGTTCATGATCCTGCCGCTGTACACCTCGCTGGAGCGGATCGACGGGCGGCTGCACGAGGCGGCCGGCGACCTGTACGCCAAGCCGTGGACCACCTTCCGCAAGGTGACCTTCCCGCTCTCGATGCCGGGCGTGGTCTCCGGGACGCTGCTGACCTTCATCCCCGCGGCCGGTGACTACGTCAACGCCGAACTCCTCGGCTCGACCGACACCCGCATGATCGGCAACGTCATCCAGACGCAGTTCCTGCGCATCCTGGACTATCCGACGGCGGCCGCGCTGTCCTTCATCCTCATGGCCGCGATCCTGCTCATGGTGACGGTCTACATCCGCCGGGCCGGGACGGAGGATCTGGTCTAAATGCCTTTCGTCAACTGGCTCAAGCGCCAATTCGTGGTCATCGCGGGACTGCTCACCCTCGGCTATCTGCTGCTGCCGAACGTCGTCGTGACGGTGTTCTCCTTCAACAAGCCGAAGGGGCGCTTCAACTACGAGTGGCAGCAGTTCTCCACGGACGCCTGGAAGGACCCCTGCGGGGTCGCCGACATGTGCGGTTCGCTGTCGATCAGCCTGCAGATCGCCTTCTGGGCGACCATCGGCGCCACGCTGCTCGGCACGATGATCTCCTTCGCGCTGGTGCGCTACCGCTTCCGCGCGCGGTCCGCGGTGAACTCGCTGATCTTCCTGCCGATGGCCATGCCCGAGGTCGTCATGGCGGCCTCGCTGCTCACCCTGTTCCTCAACATGGGTGCTCAGCTCGGCTTCTACACGATCCTCATCGCGCACATCATGTTCTGCCTCAGCTTCGTGGTGGTCGCCGTCAAGGCGCGCGTGATGTCGATGGACCCGCGTCTGGAGGAGGCCGCCCGGGACCTGTACGCGGGGCCCGCACAGACCTTCCTGCGGGTCACCCTGCCGATCGCGGCACCCGGTATCGCCGCCGGCGCGCTGCTGTCGTTCGCGCTCTCCTTCGACGACTTCATCATCACCAACTTCAACGCGGGCTCGACCGTCACCTTCCCCATGTTCGTGTGGGGCTCGGCGCAGCGCGGTACGCCTGTCCAGATCAATGTCATCGGTACGGCGATGTTCCTGGTCGCCGTGCTGCTCGTCCTGACCTCGATGCTCATCACCAACCGTCGTAACAAGCAAAAGGCATAAGCCCCCGTAGGGAGTTGAAATCATGGCCCCGAGCGCCATGAGCCGTGGCAAAGACAACTGGATCGCCTCTCTTTCCGAAGCCCAGCCGGTCCCGTACTGGCTGGAAGACCCCGGCAAGCCGCAGGCCGAGCCCGCCCTCACCGGCGCCGAGACCTGCGACCTGCTGGTGGTCGGCGGCGGCTACAGCGGACTGTGGACCGCGCTCAACGCCAAGGAACGCGACCCGCAGCGCGATGTGGTGCTGCTGGAAGGCCGCGAGGTGGGCTGGGCCGCCTCCGGCCGCAACGGCGGCTTCTGCGCCGCCTCCCTCACGCACGGCCTGCCCAACGGCCTCACCCGGTGGCCGGACGAGATCCTCAAGCTCCAGGAGCTGGGGATGCGCAACCTCGACGAGATCGAGGCCGCGGTCGCCCGGCACGACATCGACTGCGAGTTCGAGCGCAGCGGCGAGATCGACGTCGCCACCGAGACCTACCAGGCCTGGGAGCTGCGCGACTGGCACCGTGAGCTGACGGAGAGGGGCCTGGCCGACGGCGTCGAGTTCCTGGACACCGACGCGGTGCGCGAGCAGGTGAACTCGCCCACCTTCGAGGCCGGCCTGTGGGACCGGCGCGGCGTGGCCATGCTGCACCCGGCCAAGCTGGCCTGGGGTCTGAAGCAGGCGTGCGTCAGGCTGGGCGTGCGGGTCTACGAGCACACGCCCGCCCTGACCCTGAAGCAGTACGGCGCCGGCATGGCCGTACGCACCCCGTACGGCTCGGTCCGGGCCCGCCGGGTCGCGCTGGGGACGAACATCTTCCCGAGCCTGCTGCGGCGCGTGCGCGCGTACACCGTCCCGGTCTACGACTACGCGCTGATGACCGAACCGCTCAGCGCCGACCAGCTCGCGGCGATCGGCTGGAAGAACCGCCAGGGCCTCGGCGACTCGGCGAACCAGTTCCACTACTTCCGGCTGTCCGCCGACAACCGGATCCTGTGGGGCGGCTACGACGCGATCCACCACTACGGCGGCCGGGTACGCGCGGAGTACGACGACCGGCCGGAGACGTACGCCAAGCTCGCGGGCCACTTCTTCACCTGCTTCCCGCAGCTGGAGGGCGTCCGCTTCACCCACGCCTGGGGCGGCGCGATCGACACCTGCTCCCGCTTCTCGGCGTTCTTCGGCACCGCGCACCAGGGGAAGGTGGCCTACGCCGCGGGCTACACGGGGCTCGGCGTCGGCGCGACGCGCTTCGGCGCGGACGTGATGCTGGACCTGCTCGCCGGGGAACGCACCGAGCGGACCGAGCTGGAGATGGTGCGCAAGAAGCCGCTGCCGTTCCCGCCGGAGCCCTTCGCCTGGACGGGGATCGCCCTGACCAAGTGGTCGCTGGCCCGCGCGGACGAGCAGGGCGGCCGGCGCAATCTGTGGCTTCGGACGATGGACCGGCTGGGGCTGGGCTTCGACAGCTGACGGCTCACCCGAAAGAAGAGCGGAAACCCGCGTAATGCGGGCCGGAGGCCTCCCTCTCCCTGGTGACGCGACCGCGTCCACGGGCGAAAGGGAGGCCTTCTCATGACTGGGGCGAAGACGGCGGTCGAGTGGCTGGCATCCGTCGCACCGGACCCGGAGACCTGCCGCTGGGAATGGGAGCGCAACCCCCTCGGGGTCGCGCTGCTGCCCGCCGGCCGGGCCTGGGACGTGCTGATCCTGCCGGCCGTCCTCGGCTATCCCACGCTCGACGTGCTGTTCCGGGTGCTCGACCGGCCCGGCCCGGTGCTCGCCGACTTCGGCGACAACCGGGTCGGCTTCTTCGTGCCGCCGGGCACCGCGGCCCGCTGGCTCGGCACCGGCATCAGGACCGCGGGTCCCGGCACCTGGATCGTGGTGCCCCACCCCGGCCGGGCCACCCAGGGGGTGCGCTGGCTGGTCCCGCCGGACGGCTCGGGCACGCTGACCGACCCGGCGCTGCTGGAACTGGCGATGCACGAGGCGGCGGCCGGCCCGAGCAGAGGCCGGGACGGAGGGAGGGACGGAGGCCGGAGCGGAGGCGGGCGGGGCGGCCGAGAGGGCGGTGACGGGTAGCGCCCGGACACCTTGACAAGAGGATTGGTCTGGACCAAATTGTGTGCGCTCCGCTCCTCCAACTCCCCGAACCCCGGAGGCCCTTGTGGACCGCGCCCGACCCGCGCGCAGCGCCAGACGCCCCAGATCCGTCCTAGCCCTGCTCACGGCCGCGCTGCTGGCCGTACCCGGCATCACCGCGCTCTCGTCGGCCGCCGTCGCGGCCGACGCCGACCTCGTCCGCAACGGCGGCTTCGAGTCCGGCCTCGACAACTGGTCCTGCACGGCCGGGAAGACGGTCGGCTCACCTGTGCACGGCGGCAGCGCCGCGCTGCAGGCGACCCCGGCCGGCAGCGACAACGCCCAGTGCACGCAGACGGTGACCGTCCAGCCGAACGCGCAGTACACGCTGTCCGGTTGGGTCCGCGGCTCCTACGTCTACCTCGGCGCGAACGGCACCGGCACCACCGACGTCTCCACCTGGACCCAGTCCGCCCCCGACTGGCAGAAGCTGACCACCACCTTCACCACCGGCGCGGCCACCACGAAGGTGACCCTCTACACGCACGGCTGGTACGGCACCGGCGCCTACTACGCCGACGACGTCTCCCTGGTCGGTCCCGGCGGGAGCACCGGGCAGCCGCCAGCCCCGCCCACCGGCCTGGGGACCGGCACCGTCACCTCGTCCTCGGTCGCGCTGTCCTGGTCGGCGGTGACCGGCGCCACCGGCTACGCGGTCTACCGCGACGGGGTCAAGACGCAGACGGTGACGGGCACTTCGGCCACCGTCTCCGGCCTCGCGGCCTCGACGGCGTACAGCTTCCAGGTCACCGCGACCAACGACGCGGGCGAGTCCGCGAAGTCGGCCGCCGTGACCGCGACCACCTCGGCCGGCACCGGCGGCGGGTCGCCCGGCCTGCCCGCCCACGCCCTCGTGGGCTACCTGCACACCACCTTCGCCAACGGCTCCGGCTACACCCGCCTCGCCGACGTGCCCGACAGCTGGGACGTCATCGACCTCGCCTTCGGTGAGCCCACCTCGGTCACCTCCGGAGACATCCGCTTCAACCGCTGCCCGGTCACCGAGTGCCCGAACGTCGAGAGCGACGCCGACTTCAAGGCGGCGATCAAGGCCAAACAGGCGGCCGGCAAGAAGGTGCTCATCTCGATCGGCGGCCAGAACGGCCAGGTGCAACTGACCACCACGGCCGCGCGGGACACCTTCGTCAGCTCCGTCTCGAAGATCATCGACGACTACGGCCTCGACGGCCTCGACATCGACTTCGAGGGCCACTCGCTGTCCCTGAACGCGAACGACACGGACTTCAGGAACCCCACCACGCCCGTGATCGTGAACCTGATCTCGGCCCTGAAGACCCTGAAGGCCAGGTACGGCACCAAGTTCGTGCTGACGATGGCCCCGGAGACGTTCTTCGTGCAGAACGGCTACCAGTTCTACGGCACCGGCAAGTGGGGCGGACAGGACCCGCGCTGCGGCGCCTACCTCCCGGTCATCCACGCCCTGCGGGACGACCTGACCCTGCTGCACGTCCAGGACTACAACTCGGGGCCCATCATGGGCCTGGACAACCAGTACCACTCCATGGGCGGCGCCGACTTCCACATCGCCATGACCGACATGCTGCTCACCGGCTTCCCCGTGGCGGGCGACGCGAACAACGTCTTCCCGCCGCTGCGCCCGGACCAGGTGGCGATCGGCATGCCGGCGTCGACGAACGCGGGCAACGGCTACGTCTCCCCGGCCGAGGTCACCAAGACCCTGGACTGCCTGACGAAGCGGACGAACTGCGGCTTGTACGCGACCCATGGGACCTGGCCCGCCCTGCGGGGGCTGATGACGTGGTCGGTGAACTGGGACCGGTACGCGAACTGGGAGTTCGAGAAGAACTTCGACGCCTACTTCGGCTGAGCACGAGGGACAGGGTGGTCAGCAGCACGGTGCTCAGGCACCAGCTGGCCACCACGTCCAGCGGCCAGTGCCAGCCGCGCCGGACCAGGCCGAAGGACACCCCGAGGACGAGGGCCGCGCACAGACCGACCAGGGCGCGGCGGGCGGCGGGGGAGCGGAGCCAGGGCAGGAGCAGCAGGGTCGCCGAGCCGTACGCCGTCGCCGCCGTGGCCGTGTGGCCGGACGGGAAGTAGCCGACCCCCGGCGGCACCACCGGGGTCCCCGCGCGTGCGGTCCACTCCTTCAGCGGTACGACCACCGCCGGGACCAGCGCCATCAGCACGGCGGCGGCGAGCGGCGGCAGCCACCACAGGCCCGCACCGGCGGCCCGGCCGCGCCACGCCGACCAGGCCAGGGCGGCCACGAGCACCGGCACGGCGACCTCGACGTTGCCGAGGTCGGACAGGCCGGCGGAGAACCGGTCCGGGTGGAGCAGCGCGCGGCTGAACTGTTCGTCCGCCCGCAGCAGCGGGCCGCCGGCCACGACCTGCCAGGTGATCAGCGCGAACAGGGCGGCCGCCAGGCCGGGGAGGAGAAGCAGGACGGAGACCGGCCGCTGTGCGGCGGGGGGCCTGTCGTCCTGGGCCGTCGGCCCGTGTCCCGGGTCCGGATTCTGCGAGCTCGACACGGTGCACAGTCTGACAGCCGCGGAGCTTCGTGCCCGGAAATGCCCGGAAAGAGGAAGAAGGAGGTCGGCCGCCCCGGAACAGGGGGGGTGGTTACGGGGCGGCCGTCCGGACCGGAACGTCGCTCGCCCCGGGGGGTTTGGGGCGGCGACCGTCCGATCGGTGAGGAGATCCCGGAGCCCTCAGGCCCCGGTTGTGTGCGCGAGGGCACGACCAGGTCGAAGCTGGGGAGGCCCCGGCCTGAAATCGCCCACAGTCCCCTGTGGGCGGGGTGTATCTCTCATCTGGGTAGAACCTACGGCAGCCCGAGGTGCTTGGGCAGACGGAATCGCGTCCCGCCATCCACCCCGCACACCTTCTTCACACGGCTGCCGCAGGCGCCCGACAGAGGTGCGTATCCCTCGCTCAGATGCGCGAGAACGCCTGCTCGATGATGTCCAGGCCCTCGTTGAGCAGGTCGTCGCCGATGACCAGCGGCGGCAGGAAACGCAGCACGTTGCCGTAGGTGCCACAGGTGAGGACGAGCAGGCCCTCCTGGTGGCACGCCTTGGCGAGGGCGGCGGTGGCCTCCGGGTTCGGCGCCTTGGTGCCGCGGTCCTTGACCAGCTCGATGGCGATCATGGCGCCGCGGCCGCGGATGTCGCCGATGACGTCGAACTTCTCGGCCATGGCGCCGAGGCGGGACTTCATGATCGCCTCGATGTTCTTCGCCCTGGCGTTGAGGTCCAGCTCCTTCATCGTCTCGATGGCGCCGAGCGCACCGGCGCAGGCGACCGGGTTGCCGCCGTAGGTGCCGCCGAGGCCGCCCGCGTGCGCGGCGTCCATGATCTCGGCGCGGCCGGTGACCGCGGCCAGCGGCAGACCGCCGGCGATGCCCTTCGCGGTCGTGATCAGGTCCGGGACGATCCCCTCGTCCTCGCACGCGAACCACTGGCCGGTGCGGCAGAAGCCGGACTGGATCTCGTCGGCGACGAAGACGATGCCGTTGTCCGCGGCGAACTGGCGGATCGCCGGCAGGAAGCCCTTGGCGGGCTCGATGAAGCCGCCCTCACCGAGCAGCGGCTCGATGATGATCGCGGCCACGTTGTCCGGGCCGACCTGCTTGGTGATCTGGTCGATGGCCTGGGCGGCGGCCTCGGGGCCCGCGTTCTCCGGGCCGGTCGGCCAGCGGTAGCCGTAGGCGACCGGGACGCGGTAGACCTCGGGCGCGAACGGACCGAAGCCGTGCTTGTACGGCATGTTCTTCGCGGTCAGCGCCATCGTGAGGTTCGTACGGCCGTGGTAGCCGTGGTCGAACACGACGACCGCCTGGCGCTTGGTGTACGCGCGGGCGATCTTGACCGCGTTCTCGACGGCCTCGGCGCCCGAGTTGAACAGCGCGGACTTCTTGGCGTGGTCACCCGGGGTCAGCTCGGCCAGCGCCTCGGCGACGGCGACGTAGCCCTCGTAGGGGGTGACCATGAAACAGGTGTGGGTGAAGTCGGCGAGCTGGGCGCTCGCGCGGCGTACGACGGCCTCGGCGGAGGCGCCGACGGAGGTCACCGCGATACCGGAGCCGAAGTCGATCAGGCTGTTGCTGTCGACGTCCTCGATGACACCGCCGCCGGCGCGCGTGACGAACACCGGCAGCGTGGAGCCCACGCCCTGGGCGACCACGGCGGTACGGCGGGCCTGAAGCTCCTGCGACTTCGGGCCGGGGATGGCGGTGACGACGCGGCGCTCCTGCGGAAGTGCGGTCATGGGGGGCTCCCTGAAGATCTTGCGTACCGGGTGTTCCCGGGGGTTCCGGACGGTGCGTTTTTCGGACGCTTGTCTCTTTCTTCGCAGGCTAGGGCCGAGAACGGAGGGTGGGCATGCTCCATGTGGGCGTTGTCGCGAGGATTCGTTGTCCGTGGTGGACATAGCACTGGGTGACGGGCACGGCCGACCGGTCCGTCCCTACGGCCGCGTAAGCGGTGAACTCCCTTGGTCGGGGCGTTAGATTGGCTCGCTGATGGTGGATGGAACGGCTGGTCAGGGGGCAGGGGCGATGGACAGCGACGGCACGCGGGACGTACGCGGCACGCATGCGAATCCTGTGCCGCGCCCAGCGGCGCCCCGGGAGAACACCGCCCTGCCGCCCATGCCGGCCGTGCCGCCCGGGGCACCGCCCCGACCCGACGGCTCGGCCTACCTGGCCTGGCTGCGGGCACCCCGGCCCGAGGCGGCGCCGGGCGTCTGGCGTTTCGGCCACCGGCCCCGGCCCCGGCAGGAGCCCGAGCGGATCCCGGCCCGGCAGTTGCTGAGCGGCGCGCTGATCGCCTTCCTCGTCGGCTGGCTGGTGTGGTCCCTGCTGTGGAACGGCTACCTCGGCGGCTGGTGGGTGCTGCCGCTGGAGCTGTTCACCCCGGACTCCTGGCGGCAGGGCAACGACCGGGTCGGCAACGCCCTGCTCTGGTACTCGTACTACACCCTCATCGCCCTCGCCATCATGTTCGTCGTCGGCCGGCTCGGCCGCTGGGGCGAGGTCTGGCGTCGCTACGGCCCGCCCGCCTGGCGCCCGGCCACGCCCGCTGCCCCGCCGCCGCCCGCACCCGAGCAGGACCCCGCCGAGTGGCCCCAGCTGCGCCGGGCCGGCGCCCACGAGGCCGCCGAGCGCCTCGCCGCCGAGGCCAGGGCCGGGCTCATGCGGGACGTCGACCATGCCCGGATCAGCCGTGCCTGGCACGGCGTGCGCTCGGGCTCGCACAGCCTCGCCTCCTTCACCGGCGCCGTGCTGCAGGACGGCTCGGCCGCCTGCCCGCACCCCTCGGGCGAGCGCGACCTGCCCGCCCGGCACGCCCGCCACGACCTGCTCACCGGCCAGGTGCGCCTCGGCACCACCGCCGACGACACCCGCAACCCCTACCAGTACCGCGGGGCCGGCCTCGCCCTCGGCCCCGAACTGCTCGGCACCTCGCTGCTCGCCGTCGGCCCGGCCGGGTCCGGGAAGACCGGCGCGGTCGTCCGGCCGCTCGCCGAGTCGCTGTGCCTGCACGCCCTCACCGGGAAGGCCGCCGTCGTGGCCGTCGGCGCGGCCGGCGCGGGGCTCGGTCCGGCCGAGGCGTACGACGTCGTGGTGCGCGTCGGGCACCCCGACTCCGTCCACGACCTCGACCTGTACGGCGGCACCACCGACCCGGACGAGGCCGCCGCCATACTCGCCGAGGCCCTCGTCGGCGACCTCGCCGACCCGCACCCCGGCGGCGACAGCCGCCGCTCCACCACCGTCCTGGCCCAGCTCCTCGGGCCCTTCCGCGCCGTCCACGACCGGTTCCCCTCCGTCCCCGAGCTGCGGCAGCTCCTCGACGGCACGCCGGGCCCGCTGGCCGCGCTCCGCGAGGCGCTCACCGACACCCGGCAGGAGGCGCTGCTCAGGGAACTCGACGCCCGCGAGCGGCAGATGGCCCACCCCGGCGACGTCGGCGCGGTGCTGGCCGACCGCATCGCGCTGCTCGACCGGCCCGCCTTCGCCGGCTTCTTCGACACCTCGGGGCAGTCCCGGCCGTTCTCGCTCAAGGCCCTCGACCACCCGGTGCGCGTCCGCATCGACCTGCCCCAGCGCGGGCACGCCGACGCCTCCCGGATCCTGGCCCGGCTGGTGCTCGCCCAGTTCACGGCCAGCGTCACGGTCCGGGAGGACCGGTCGCTGTTCGCCTGCCTGCTGCTGGACGACGCCTCCGGCGTGGTCACCCCGGAGGCGGTGCGCGGCATCCAGCGGCTGCGCTCCGCGAACGCCGGGGTCGTGCTGACTCTGCGCACCCTGGACGACGCCCCCCGGCCGCTGCGCGGACCGCTGCTCGGCGCCACCGGCTGCCGGATGGCCCTGGCCGGGCTGACCCCCTGGGACGGCCAGGACTTCGCCGAGGTGTGGGGCAAGGAGTGGACCGAGACCCGGGACGTCACCGACCGGCAGATCATCGCCGAGACCCCGGCCGGCAAGGCCGTGCACATGCTGCGCCGGGTCATCACCGGACAGGCCCCCACCGCCCGCGCCGTCACCGTCCGCCAGGTCGAGCGGGAGCGCTGGTCGGCCTCCGAGCTGGCGCACGAGGTGCCGCCGGGCCACGCGGTGCTGTCGCTGACCACGGTGCAGGGCGAGCACGCGCCGCCCCTGCTGGTGGACCTGCGGGGCTGAGGCGCCCGGCGCCGTCGTCTCCGGTATGTCCATAGCGTCAGCGGGTGACCGTACGGTGAGGCAGAATCGGCATAGGCCGTTCATACGCGGCGGCCAAAAGATCTCGGTTCTCCCAGACCTGAAGGCCCGATGCCCCCGACTCTCGCCTCGCTCGTCCACCACTCCGCGCTCAAGCTGACCGTGCGGGCCGGCGAGGACCGCCTCGACGTCCCCGTGCGCTGGGCGCACGTGAGCGAGCTGGCCGACCCCGTGCCCTACATGGAGGGCGGCGAGCTGCTGCTGATCACCGCGCTCAAGCTGGACGCGGAGGACCCCGAGGTCATGCGGCGGTACGTCAAGCGCCTGGCCGGGGCGGGGGTGGTCGGACTCGGGTTCGCCGTCGGGGTCAACTACGAGGAGATCCCCAAGGCCCTCGTGGACGCCGCCGAGGAGGAGGGGCTGCCCCTGCTCGAGGTGCCCCGCCGCACCCCGTTCCTCGCCATCAGCAAGGCCGTCTCCGCCGCGATCGCCGCCGACCAGTACCGGGCCGTGACGGCGGGCTTCGCCGCCCAGCGCGAGCTGACCAAGCAGGCACTCAACGCCGGCCCCGAGGGCCTGCTCGCCGCGCTCGCCGCCCAGGTCGACGGGTGGGCGGCCCTGTACGACGCCTCGGGCGCCGTCGTCGCCACCGCACCCGAGTGGGCCGGCCGCCGGGCCGCCCGGCTCACCGCCGAGGTCGAGCGGCTGCGCGAGCGGCCCGCGCCCGCCTCCTCCGTCGTCGGCGGCCCCGAGTACGAGGACCGGGTGGAACTGCACTCCCTGGGGACCGGCCGCCGCCCGCGCGCCGCGCTCGCGGTCGGCACCGCCGCGGCCCTCGGCACCGCCGAGCGGTACGCCGTGCACTCCGCGATCGCCCTGCTCACCCTCACCACCGAACGCTCCCGCTCGCTGCACGCGGCCGAGCAGCGCATCGGCGCCGCCGTGCTGCGCATGCTGCTCGCCGGGGAGCCGGACCACGCCCGGGCCGTCGCCGGGGACCTGTACGGCGGGCTGCTCGACGCACCCTTCCGGATGGTCGTCGCCGAGCCGGTGTCGGGCGCCGACCCGCTGGGCGCGCTCGCCGAGACGGTCGAGGCGGCCGCGGCCCGTTCCGGCGAGGCGGTGCTGGCCGTGCCGGAGGGCGAGCGGCTCGTGGTGCTGGCCGCGGACGGGGGCGCGGCGGCGGCCGCCTGCGTCGCGCACGCGACGGCGCTGGAGACCGCGCGGGCCGTCCCCGAGCAGGCGACGGGCGAGGAGGACGAACTGGTCGCCGGCCTGTCCGCGCCGGCCGGGCCGATCGCCGCTGCCGCCGCCTACAAGCAGGCCGAGCAGGCGCTGTCGGTGGCCCGGCGGCGCGGCCGGTTCCTGGTGGAGCACGAGCAGCTCGCGGCCGGCTCGGTGCTGCCGCTGCTCGCCGACGACGCGGTCAAGGCGTTCGCCGACGGGCTGCTGCGGGCGCTGCACGAGCACGACGCGACCGGCCGCGGCGACCTGGTGGCCTCCCTGCGCGCCTGGCTGTCCCGGCACGGCCAGTGGGACGCGGCCGCGGCCGACCTCGGTGTGCACCGGCACACCCTCCGGTACCGGATGCGCCGGGTCGAGGAGATCCTCGGGCGCTCTCTGGACGATCCCGACGTACGGATGGAGCTGTGGCTGGCACTCAAGGCGACCGCGAGCGAGTAACCGCGTAGGACAAACCGGCGTGTCCCCGGACCGTACTGCTACGGCTCGGACAAGCCCCCGTCCGCCGCGCCCGCCCTACCGTGGAGCACGAGAGCAGGAAACACCTTCGACGCGGAAAGGCCGGGACGTACATGACTTCCAGCCACGCCTTCTGGCTCGCCGGCCGCCAGGTCACCGGCGAGGACACCTTCGACGTCACCTCCCCGTGGGACGGCCGGGTCGTCGGCACGGTCAGCGTGCCGACCGAGGCCCAGGTCGAGGAGGCGGTGGCCGCCGCGTACGCCGTGCGGGACGAGTTCGCCGCCACCCCGGCGCACGTCCGCGCCGCCGCCCTCGACCACGTCAGCAAGCGCCTGGTCGAGCGCACCGAGGAGATCGCCCAGCTGATCTCCGCCGAGAACGGCAAGCCGATCAAGTGGGCCCGGGGCGAGGTCGGCCGTGCCGTCTCGGTGTTCCGCTTCGCGGCCGAGGAGGCCCGCCGCTTCAACGGCGGCGAGGCCCAGCGCCTCGACACCGACGCGGGCGGCCAGGGCCGGCTGGCGCTCACCCGCCGCTTCCCCAAGGGCGTCGTCCTCGGCATCGCGCCGTTCAACTTCCCGCTGAACCTGTGCGCCCACAAGGTCGCCCCGGCGATCGCCGCCGGCGCGCCGATCATCCTCAAGCCGGCCCCGGCCACCCCGCTGTCCGGCCTGATCCTCGGCGACCTGCTCGCCGAGACCGAGCTGCCCGCCGGCTCCTGGTCGATCCTGCCGGTCTCCAACGACCGCATGCCCGCCCTGGTCCAGGACGAGCGCCTTCCGGTCATCTCCTTCACCGGTTCGGAGAAGGTCGGCTACGCGATCATGGATTCCGTGCCGCGCAAGCACTGCACGCTGGAACTGGGCGGCAACGGCGCGGCCGTCGTGCTCGCCGACTTCGCGAGCGACGCCGACCTGGACTGGGCCGCGACCCGCATCGCGACCTTCTCCAACTACCAGGGCGGCCAGTCCTGCATCTCGGTGCAGCGCGTGATCGCCGACGCCTCCGTCTACGACCGCCTGCTGCCGCGCATCGTGGCGGCCGTCGAGGCCCAGGTCACCGGCGACCCGTCCGACGCCTCCACCGACGTCGGCCCGCTGGTCAGCGAGGACGCCGCCAAGCGCGTCGAGTCGTGGGTGGACGAGGCCGTCTCGGCGGGGGCGAAGCTCCTGGCCGGTGGCAAGCGTGACGGCGCCTCCTACGCGCCGACCGTGCTGACCGAGGTGCCCGCCGACACGACGATCTCCTGCGAGGAGGTCTTCGGCCCGGTGCTCACCGTGCAGAAGGTGGACGGCGAGGCCGAGGCGTTCGCCGCGGTCAACGACTCCAAGTACGGCCTCCAGGCGGGCGTGTTCACGCACGACCTCCAGGCCGCCTTCCGCGCCCACCGCGCGCTGGAGGTCGGCGGTGTCGTCGTCGGCGACGTCCCGTCCTACCGCGCCGACCAGATGCCGTACGGCGGCGCCAAGCAGTCCGGTGTCGGCCGTGAGGGCGTGAAGTTCGCGATGGAGGACTACACGTACGAGCGTGTGCTGGTCCTCACCGGACTCGCCCTGTGACCCACGGACGGGTCCGAAAGGACTGACCTGCCACGGACAGGTCGGACAGGACGGCCGCAGCCCACTGTGCGGGGGCTGCGGCCGTCACTGCGTCCGGGCGGTGCGGTTCTCCGGGACCGTGCCGTGCTCCGGCGCCATGCCCTGCTCCGGGCTAATGCTGTGCCCTGGTAAAGGATTCGGCATCGACGGGTCAACTGTCTTGTTATGTGCATGACTCACTCGATGGGATGCGTGTCGACCACCACGTCCGACCGCGGACCACTCAGGGGAACACATGCACATAGCCCGTACCGGGCGCGGTGTCGCGGCCTGCGCCGCCACCGCCGCCCTCGCCGCCGCCGCGCTGGCGACCACCTCGGGAGCCGGCGCCGCCGCCGCCGCGCCCGCCGCCGTACCGCACACCAAGGCGGTCCCGGCCGTCGCCGGCCACACCCTGGTGCGCGGTGTGGCCGACCCGCTGCCCATCGGGCAGTGCGAGACCAAGTGGCACATCGCCTGCTACAACCCGCTCCAGTACCGCACCGCGTACCACCTGAACGGGCTGTACCGCCAGGGCGTCACGGGCAAGGGGCGCACCATCGTCATCGTCGACTCGTTCGGCTCCCCGACCGTTCAGCACGACCTCGACGTCTACAGCAGGCAGTTCGGTCTGCCCAGCACCAAGGTCAAGGTGGTCAAGTGGGGTCACGTCCCCGCCTTCGACCCCAGGAACTCGGAGATGACCGGCTGGGCCGGCGAGACCACGCTCGACGTCGAGCTGGCCCACGCCGTGGCGCCCGGCGCGAAGATCGTCCTGGTGGAGACCGCGGTCTCGGAGACCGAGGGCACCACCGGCCTGCCGGAGATGATGAGCGCCGAGAAGCACCTCGTCGACCAGGGCGTCGGCGATGTCATCAGCCAGAGCTTCGGCGCCACCGAGAACACCTTCCCCGGGTTCGCCCGCGGCGACTTCTCCAGCATCAAGAAGCTGCGCTACGCCTTCGAGGACGCCCACCGCAAGCACGTGACCGTGCTCGCCGCCTCCGGCGACGGCGGCGCCACCGACATGAAGGCGGACGGCAAGCACTACTACGACAAGCGGGTCAACTCCTGGCCCTCCTCGGACCCGCTGGTCACCTCGGTCGGCGGCACCCAGCTCCACCTGAACGACCACGGCGACCGGGTCAGGCCCGACAGCGTCTACAACGACTACGGCGCCGGCGGCGGCGGTCAGTCCCACGTATTCACCCGCCCGTCCTTCCAGAACGGCGTGCGGCACACCGTCGGCACCCGCCGCGGCACCCCGGACGTGTCGATGACGGCCGCGGTCGACGGCGGCGCGTGGATCTACTCCAGCTACGACCCGACCGCCACGGGCTGGGACGTGACCGGCGGCACCAGCGAGGCCACCCCGATCTTCTCGGGCATCGTCGCCCTCGCCGACCAGGTCGCCGGCCACCGGCTCGGCGACATCAACGCGGCGCTGTACGAGCTGTCCGCCCGCCACGACGCCACGACCGGCGTCGTCGACGTCGCCGACGGCACGAACAACAGCTACGAGGGCGTCACCGGCTACAAGGCGGTCAAGGGCTACGACATGGCCACCGGCGTGGGCACGGTCAACGCCCAGCGCTTCGTGCCCGCACTCGCCCGGGCGGCCCGCCACGGCTGACCCGGCCGACACGGCATCCTGACGAAGGGACCCGGCACCGCTGCCTGACCGGTGCCGGGTCCCTTCCCCGTGCCGGGCCGTCCGAAGTCGCAGTCACCGCGGTCCCCGCATCCACCGATCGGACCGCGAGGGGTGGTGGGGTCGGCCCGTTTCGGGTACCAACGATCCAGTAGCACCGGTCGGTAAGGACCGGTCCCCATCGTCCCTCTTCGCGGCGAGGTGAGCCTCCATGTCCGCCACCACCACCCCACGCACCACCGTCACAGAGCGCGAGGCGCGCCGGGTGGCGGAGGCCGCCCGGGAGCAGGACTGGCGCAAGCCAAGCTTCGCCAAGGAACTGTTCCTCGGCCGCTTCCGGCTCGACCTCATCCACCCCCACCCCCTGCCCGACGCCGAAAGCGTGCGCCGCGGCGAGGAGTTCCTCACCAAACTGCGCGCCTTCTGCGAGTCCACCGTCGACTCCGCCCGCATCGAACGCGAGGCCCGCATCCCGGACGAGGTCGTCGCCGGCCTGAAGGAACTCGGCGCCCTCGGCATGAAGATCGACCCCAAGTACGGCGGCCTCGGCCTCACCCAGCTCTACTACAACAAGGCCCTCGCCCTCGTCGGCTCCGCGAGCCCCGCCGTCGGCGCCCTGCTCTCCGCCCACCAGTCGATCGGCGTACCGCAGCCCCTGAAGATGTTCGGCACCCAGGAGCAGAAGGACACCTTCCTGCCCCGCTGCGCCCGCACCGACATCTCCGCCTTCCTGCTCACCGAGCCCGACGTCGGCTCCGACCCGGCCCGCCTCGCGACCACCGCCGTGCCCGACGGCGACGACTACGTGCTCGACGGCGTCAAACTGTGGACCACCAACGGAGTCGTCGCCGACCTGCTCGTCGTGATGGCGCGGGTGCCCGCCTCCGAGGGCCACAAGGGCGGCATCACCGCCTTCGTCGTCGAGGCCGGCTCCGAGGGCATCACCGTCGAGCACCGCAACGCCTTCATGGGCCTGCGCGGCATCGAGAACGGCGTCACCCGCTTCCACCAGGTGCGCGTCCCCGCCGCGAACCGGATCGGCCCCGAGGGCGCCGGCCTGAAGATCGCCCTCACCACCCTCAACACCGGCCGGCTCTCCCTGCCCGCGATGTGCGCCGGCGCCGGCAAGTGGTGCCTGAAGATCGCCCGGGAATGGGCGGCCGAACGCGAGCAGTGGGGCAAGCCCGTCGCGCTGCACGAGGCCGTCGGTTCCAAGATCAGCTTCATCGCGGCCACCACCTTCGCCCTGGAGGCCGTCCTCGACCTCTCCTCGCAGATGGCCGACGAGGACCGCAACGACATCCGCATCGAGGCCGCCCTCGCCAAGCTCTACGGCTCCGAGATGGCCTGGCTGATGGCCGACGAACTGGTCCAGATCCGCGGCGGCCGCGGCTACGAGACGGCCGAGTCGCTGGGGGCCCGCGGCGAACGCTCCGTCCCGGCCGAGCAGATCCTGCGCGACCTGCGCATCAACCGCATCTTCGAGGGCTCGACGGAGATCATGCACCTCCTCATCGCCCGCGAGGCGGTCGACGCCCACCTCTCCGTCGCCGGCGACCTCATCGACCCCGACAAGTCCCTTTCCGACAAGGCCAGGGCGGGCGCCAACGCCGGTGTCTTCTACGCCAAGTGGCTGCCGAAACTGGTCGCCGGGCCCGGCCAGCTCCCCTCCGCCTACAACGAGTTCAGGCACGGCGTCGACCTCTCCGGCCACCTGCGCTACGTCGAGCGGCACGCCCGCAAGCTCGCCCGGTCCACCTTCTACGCCATGTCCCGCTGGCAGGGCCGCATGGAGACCAAGCAGGGCTTCCTCGGCCGGATCGTCGACATCGGCGCCGAACTGTTCGCCATGAGCGCGGCCTGCGTACGCGCCGAACGGCTGCGCGGCGAGGGCGAGCACGGCCGCGAGGCCTACCAGCTCGCCGACGCCTTCTGCCGCCAGGCCCGCATCCGCGTCGAGGAACTCTTCGCCCGGCTGTGGACCAACACCGACGACCTCGACCGCAAGGTCGTCAAGGGAGTCCTCGGCGGGGCCTACACCTGGCTGGAGGAAGGCATCGTCGACCCCTCCGGCGAGGGCGCCTGGATCGCGGACGCCACCCCAGGCCCCAGCGAACGCGAGAACGCCCGCCGCCCCTACGGCGCCTAGCCGCACCCGGCCGGACCGGCTCTCGCTCCGCCCCGGGGCGGGAGCCGGACCACGCCCCCCCCCGCACACCACCACGCCCCCCCGCACACCACCACGCGCCCCCGCACGCCGCACCGCACCCCATGGGCACCTCGGTACACCTCAACGCATCCCACTGTGCTCCACGGCACCCCACTGCGCCCCGATGCACCGCGGCGCACTCCCGTGCGCCCCCGGCCCCCAGCCGTTCCCGACCCGTCGCCCCTCACCCGCCCCTCACAAGCGGACAACCGCTCCATCCGGCGACGAAACCCGTCAACGCACCCGCGCGAGGGACGCCCTGTCCTGACGGCCGCGGCTTGCGGCCACAATGGGGGGCATGACCGACAGTCCCGCCAGTCCCGCACCCCTCGCCGACCCGCACCTCGTGTACGACCCCCTCGCGGGAGACGGCCCGAAGGACGTGGTGATCCTCGGCTCCACCGGGTCCATCGGAACCCAGGCCATCGACCTCGTACTGCGCAACCCCGGCCGCTTCCGGGTCACCGCCCTCTCCGCGAACGGCACCCGCACGGCCCTGCTCGCCGAGCAGGCGCACCGGCTGCGGGTGCGCGCCGTGGCGGTCGCCCGCGAGGACGCCGTGCCGGCCCTGCGCGAGGCCCTGACCGAGCGGTACGGCGCCGGGGAGGCGCTGCCCGAGATCCTCGCCGGACCGGACGCGGCCACCCACCTCGCCGCCTCCGGCTGCCACACCGTGCTCAACGGCATCACCGGCTCCATCGGCCTGGCGCCCACACTCGCCGCCCTGGAGGCCGGCCGCACCCTCGCGCTCGCCAACAAGGAGTCGCTGATCGTCGGCGGGCCGCTGGTCAAGGCGCTGGCCAAGCCCGGGCAGATCATCCCGGTCGACTCCGAGCACGCCGCGCTCTTCCAGGCCCTCGCCGCCGGCACCCGCGCCGACGTGCGCAAGCTGGTCGTCACCGCGTCCGGCGGCCCCTTCCGCGGCCGTACCAAGGCGGAACTGGCGAACGTCACCGTCGAGGACGCCCTCGCCCACCCCACCTGGGCCATGGGCCCGGTCATCACGATCAACTCGGCGACCCTCGTCAACAAGGGCCTCGAAGTGATCGAGGCACACCTGCTCTACGACATTCCCTTCGACCGCATTGAGGTCGTCGTGCACCCGCAGTCGTATGTCCACTCGATGGTCGAGTTCACCGACGGATCCACGATCGCCCAGGCGACGCCCCCCGACATGCGGGGGCCGATCGCCGTCGGTCTGGGCTGGCCCGAACGCGTTCCCGACGCGGCGCCCGCCTTCGACTGGAACAAGGCCTCCACCTGGGAGTTCTTCCCGCTGGACAACGAGGCCTTCCCCTCGGTGAACCTCGCCCGGCACGTGGGACAGCTCGCGGGGACCGCTCCGGCGGTGTTCAATGCGGCCAACGAGGAGTGCGTCGAGGCCTTCCGCACCGGCGCCCTGCCCTTCAACGGCATCATGGAGACCGTCACCCGGGTCGTCGAGGAGCACGGCACCCCGGTCACGGGAACCTCACTCACCGTGTCGGACGTCCTCGAAGCGGAGACCTGGGCGCGGGCCCGGGCGCGCGAACTGACAGACCGGACCGCGGAGGCGCGTGCATGACGACCCTGATGTTCATCCTCGGCATAGTGGTCTTCGCGGTCGGCCTGCTCGTCTCGATCGCCTGGCACGAGCTGGGGCACCTGTCCACGGCCAAGCTCTTCGGCATCCGCGTCCCGCAGTACATGGTCGGGTTCGGTCCCACCATCTGGTCGCGGAACAAGGGCGAGACCGAGTACGGCATCAAGGCGGTCCCGCTCGGCGGCTACATCCGCATGATCGGCATGTTCCCGCCCGACGAGGCCGGCCGGGTCTCGGCCCGCTCCACCTCGCCGTGGCGCGGCATGATCGAGGACGCCCGCTCGGCTGCCTTCGAGGAACTCAAGGCCGGTGACGAGACGCGCATGTTCTACACGCGCAAACCGTGGAAGCGGGTCATCGTCATGTTCGCGGGCCCGTTCATGAACCTGATCCTCGCGATCGGCCTGTTCCTCACCGTCCTGATGGGCTTCGGCATCCAGCAGCAGACCACGACCGTCGCCTCCGTCTCGCCCTGCATCATCGCGCAGAGCGAGCACCGCGACAGCTGCAAGAAGAGCGACCCGGCCTCCCCGGCCGCGGCCGCCGGGATGCTGGCGCGCGACAGGATCGTCTCCTTCGGCGGCAAGCCGACCCCGGACTGGAACACGCTGTCCGACCTCATCCGCGACAGCGCCGGCCGGACCGTGCCCATCGTCGTCCAGCGCGACGGCAAGGAACTGACCCTGCACGCGACGATCGCCACCAACCAGGTCACCAGGAAGGACTCCAGCGGCACCTACGTCCAGGGCGAGTACGTGAAGGCCGGCTTCCTCGGCTTCAGCGCCGCCACCGGCGTCGTCAAGCAGGACTTCGGCCAGTCCGTGACCTGGATGACCGACCGGGTCGGCGACGCCGTCGACTCGCTCGTCGCCCTGCCCGGCAAGATCCCGGCCCTGTGGAACGCGGCCTTCGGCGACGGCCCGCGCGAACCCGACTCCCCGATGGGCATCGTCGGCGCGGCCCGTGTCACCGGCGAGATCGCCACGCTCCACATCCCGGCCTCCCAGCAGCTGGCCATGGCCCTCTTCGTGGTCGCCGGGTTCAACCTCTCCCTGTTCCTGTTCAACATGCTCCCGCTGCTCCCGCTCGACGGCGGGCACATCGCGGGCGCCCTGTGGGAGTCCCTGCGGCGCAACGTGGCCCGAGTCCTGCGCCGCCCCGACCCGGGCCCTTTCGACGTGGCCCGCCTGATGCCGGTGGCCTACGTGGTGGCGGGGATCTTCGTCTGCTTCACGATCTTGGTCCTCGTGGCGGACATCGTTAACCCGGTCAAAATCAGTTAGCCGTCCGGTGTTCGAGGCGGCCCGGAAGGCTGGGATTCCGGGCCGCCTCCCAACGAGTGGGTTTACCGGGTGGGATGTGCCGCCCTTCGGGGCCGTGCCGTAATCTCGAAGTCCGGAGCCCGCCGTTCACGGGACCGGACCTTGATCCACGACTTGGGGTTGCACAGCAGATGACTGCGATTTCTCTCGGCATGCCGTCCGTTCCGACCAAGCTCGCCGAGCGCCGGAAGAGCCGGCAGATCCAGGTCGGGTCCGTCGCGGTCGGCGGGGACGCGCCCGTCTCGGTGCAGTCGATGACGACGACCCGTACGTCCGACATCGGTGCCACCCTCCAGCAGATCGCCGAGCTGACCGCGTCCGGCTGCCAGATCGTCCGTGTCGCCTGCCCCACCCAGGACGACGCCGACGCCCTCGCCACCATCGCGAGGAAGTCCCAGATCCCGGTCATCGCGGACATCCACTTCCAGCCCAAGTACGTGTTCGCGGCCATCGAGGCCGGCTGCGCCGCCGTCCGCGTCAACCCCGGCAACATCAAGCAGTTCGACGACAAGGTCAAGGAGATCGCCAAGGCCGCCAAGGAGCACGGCACCCCGATCCGTATCGGTGTCAACGCCGGTTCCCTGGACCGCCGTCTGCTCCAGAAGTACGGCAAGGCCACCCCCGAGGCGCTCGTGGAGTCGGCCCTGTGGGAGGCGTCCCTCTTCGAGGAGCACGACTTCCGGGACATCAAGATCTCCGTCAAGCACAACGACCCGGTCGTCATGATCGAGGCCTACCGCCAGCTCGCCGAGGCCTGCGACTACCCGCTCCACCTCGGCGTGACGGAGGCCGGCCCGGCCTTCCAGGGCACCATCAAGTCGGCCGTCGCCTTCGGCGCCCTGCTCTCCCTGGGCATCGGCGACACCATCCGCGTGTCGCTGTCGGCCCCGCCGGCCGAGGAGGTCAAGGTCGGCCTCCAGATCCTGGAGTCGCTGAACCTCAAGCAGCGCGGCCTGGAGATCGTCTCCTGCCCGTCCTGCGGCCGCGCCCAGGTCGACGTGTACAAGCTCGCCGAGGAGGTCACCGCCGGCCTCACCGGCATGGAGGTCCCGCTCCGCGTCGCCGTCATGGGCTGCGTCGTCAACGGACCCGGCGAGGCCCGCGAGGCCGACCTCGGCGTCGCCTCCGGCAACGGCAAGGGCCAGATCTTCGTCAAGGGCGAGGTCATCAAGACCGTCCCCGAGTCCAAGATCGTGGAGACCCTCATCGAGGAGGCCATGAAGCTCGCCGAGCAGATGGAGGCCGACGGCGTCACCTCCGGCGAGCCGTCCGTCTCGGTCGCCGGCTGAGCGCCCCGCGGGGCCGCCGGGAACCGCGCGGCCCGCAGCCGAATGCGGCCGCCAGGCGAGCGGCAAGCACCCGAAGTCCGGGGCGCACCGCCCAAGCGGCGCGGCTATAGTGCGGAGATCAGCAGAACCCAGGGTGAGGCCCCGCACGTGTTGACCCAGACCACCTCACGGGTGCTCGAACCGAGCGACCTTGACGCCGCGCTCGCCGTCCTCGACCGCGAGCCGGTCGCGAACGCCTTCGTGACCTCCCGCGTCCAGGTCGCGGGTCTGGACCCGTGGCGGCTCGGCGGGGAGATGTGGGGCTGGTACGAGGACGGCCTGCTCACGTCCCTGTGCTACGCGGGCGCCAACCTCGTACCGATCTGCGCCACCCCGCGGGCCGTACGCGCGTTCGCCGACCGGGCCAGGAGGGCCGGCCGCCGCTGCTCCTCGATCGTCGGGCCCGCCGGATCCACCGCCCAGCTGTGGCGCCTGCTCGAACCGCAGTGGGGCCCCGCCCGCGAGGTCCGCGCCCACCAGCCGCTGATGGTCACCGACCGGCTGCCCGCCGACATCGTCCCGGACCCCTACGTCCGTCGCATCCGCAAGGACGAGATGGAGACGATCATGCCGGCCTGCGTGGCGATGTTCACCGAGGAGGTGGGGGTCTCCCCGCTGGCCGGGGACGGAGGGCTGCTCTACCAGGCCCGGGTGGCCGAACTCGTCGGTTCCGGCCGCTCCTTCGCCCGCCTCGACGAGAACGGCAAGGTGGTCTTCAAGGCGGAGATCGGCGCGGCGACGCGCCACGCCTGCCAGATCCAGGGCGTGTGGGTGGCGCCGGAGTACCGGGGCCGCGGCCTGGCGGCGCCCGGCATGGCCGCCGTCCTGCGGTACGCCCTGGCCGACGTGGCCCCGGTGGTCAGCCTCTACGTCAACGACTTCAACACGGCGGCCCGGCGGACGTACCAGCGCGTGGGCTTCCAGGAGACCGGCGCGTTCATGAGCGTGCTGTTCTAGCCCGGGGCCAGCCCCAGGCCGGCCCCCCGGGGGTGAGCCGGTGGCGGGCCCGGTGGGTCCGACCCGGGGCCGAGGCCCGGCGGGCGAGCCGGGAACCGGGCACCCGCCCCGACCGCGCGAGCCGCACCCGGCCGGTGCGGACGCCGGCGCCGGCCACCGACGGGTGACCGCCCTGTACGCTCCCCGCATGGACGTCGTGATCGGCCCCCTGGACCTCACCGCCCACGTCGACGAGGCCCTGGCGGTGCAGGCCGTCGCCTTCGGACTGGGTCCCGAGGAGGTCGCCGTACGCCGCCAGATCGTCCAGCGGCACATGCAGTACCGCGGTGCGCGAGCCCTCGGCGCCACCAGCCGGGGGCGCCTGGTCGGCTTCGTCTACGGGATGCCCAACTCCCGCACCCACTGGTGGTCCACCGTCGTGGAGCCCTACCTGCGCGCCCGGGACAACGACCTCTGGCTCGACGACTCCTTCGTCATCACCGAGCTGCACGTCCACCCCGACCACCAGAACCTGGGTGTCGGCCGCCGGCTGATCACCGCGATCACCGACGGGGCAGCCGAGCCGCGCTCGATCCTCTCCGCGATCGACATGGACAGCCCGGCGCGGGGCCTGTACCACTCCCTCGGCTACGTCGACCTCGCCCGTCAGGTCCACTTCCCGAGCGCGCCCAAGCCCTACGCCGTGATGGGCGCCCCGCTGCCGCTGCGGCGCCGTTAACCGATTTCCACCGGCACAGGCGGCCCGGCTAACCTCCTTGCCATCACCCTTTCCCGTCAGGAGTAAGAGAGCCATGGCCAACGCACCGGTCCAGCGCATGTCCCAGTTGATGGCGAAGACGCTGCGCGACGACCCGGCGGACGCCGAGGTCCTCAGCCACAAGCTCCTCGTCCGCGCCGGCTACGTCCGCCGCACCGCCGCCGGCATCTGGAGCTGGCTGCCCCTGGGCAAGAAGGTCCTCGCCAACGTGGAGCGGATCGTCCGCGAGGAGATGGACGCCATCGGCGCCCAGGAGGTCTCGCTGCCCGCCCTGCTGCCGCGCGAGCCCTACGAGGCCACCGGCCGCTGGGACGAGTACGGCCAGGAGCTGTTCCGGCTCAAGGACCGCAAGGGCGGCGACTACCTCCTCGGCCCCACCCACGAGGAGATCTTCACCCTGCTGGTCAAGGACCAGTGCACGTCCTACAAGGACCTGCCGGTGATCCTGTACCAGATCCAGACCAAGTTCCGCGACGAGGCCCGCCCCCGCGCCGGCATCCTGCGCGGCCGTGAGTTCCTCATGAAGGACTCGTACTCCTTCGACCTGGACGACGAGGGCCTCGGCAAGTCCTACGCCCTGCACCGCGAGGCCTACCGGCGCGTCTTCGAGCGCCTCGGCCTCGACTACCGCATCGTCGCCGCCACCGCCGGCGCGATGGGCGGCTCCAAGTCCGAGGAGTTCCTGGCCCCGGCCGAGGCCGGCGAGGACACCTTCGCGGACTGCCCGAACTGCGACTTCGCCGCGAACACCGAGGCCGTCGTCTACGAGCTCAAGGCGGTGGACGGGGCGGACGTGCCCGCGCTGGAGGAGATCCCCACCCCGGACACCCCGACCATCGAGACCCTGGCCGCCTCGCTCGGCGTCCCCGCCTCCGCCACCCTGAAGAACCTGCTGGTCAAGGTGGACGGCGAGATCGTCGCCGTCGGCGTGCCCGGCGACCGCGAGGTGGACCTGGGCAAGGTCGAGGCGCACTTCGCCCCGGCCACCGTCGAGATGGTCACCGAGGCGGACTTCGCGGGCCGCCCCGACCTGGTGCGCGGCTACGTCGGACCGCAGGGCCTCGGCGAGAAGGTCACGTACATCGCCGACCCGCGCGTGGCCCCCGGCACCTCCTGGATCACCGGCGCCAACAAGGACCAGACCCACGCGAAGAACGTCGTCGCCGGCCGTGACTTCGAGGTCGACGCGTACGTGGACGTCGTGGTGGTCCAGGAGGGCGACCCCTGCCCGAAGTGCGGCACCGGCCTGAAGCTGGACCGCGCCATCGAGATCGGCCACATCTTCCAGCTGGGCCGCAAGTACGCCGACGCCCTCAAGCTCGACGTCCTCGGCCAGAACGGCAAGCCGGTCCGCGTCACCATGGGCTCCTACGGCATCGGCGTCTCCCGCGCCGTCGCCGCGCTCGCCGAGCAGACCGCTGACGACAAGGGCCTGGTGTGGTCCAAGGAGGTCGCCCCGGCCGACGTGCACGTGGTCGCCGCCGGCAAGGCCCTGCAGACCGAGCTGGCGCTCGACGTCGCCGACAAGCTGGCCGCGGCGGGCGTCCGCGTCCTGGTGGACGACCGGGCCGGGGTCTCCCCGGGCGTGAAGTTCACCGACGCCGAGTTGATCGGCGTGCCGCAGATCCTGGTGGCCGGCCGCCGCTCCGGCGAGGGCGTCCTGGAGCTGAAGGACCGCAGGACCGGTGAGCGCGAGGAGCTGTCCGTCGAGGACGCGATCGCCCGCCTGACGGCCTGATCATCCCGCGGTCGTACCGACGGCCCGGCACGGCCACGGCCCCACCGCCCGCAAGGGCGCGGGGCCGTGGCCCGTTTCCCGTCCGTCGTTCTTCGTTCGCCGTCTAGAGCCAGCCGGCGAACTCCAGCAGCAGCTCGCCGTCCTTGGGCCGTCCCACCCGGAAGGCCCGTACGCCGGACTCCACGGCCCGGAACAGAGTCCAGCCGCGCAGCCGGTCCTGATCGACCTCCAGGGACTCCGCGAGCCGCTTGATGCGCCGCCGCGTGGTCGAGGGGCCGGACGGCGCGGCGATCAGGTCCTCGACCCGGTCGCGCACCAGCCGCGCCAGGTCGAACGCGCTCTCGCCGACCACCGGGTCCGGGCCCACCGCGAGCCACGGCATCCGGTCCCCGGCGAGCACCTTGCTCTGCCGGAACGTCCCGTGCAGCAGCCGGTGGTCGGGCGGCGCGGCCAGCAGGTCCGCGCGGGCCGTGAGCGCCGCCTCCACCAAGGGCGCCGCCTCGGGTTCGGTCAGGGCGCCGGCCCGCATGGCCTCCGCCTGCCGCCCGGTGCGCTCCGCCACCGTCTCGAAGATGTGGTGTCCCGGCGGTTCGACCCACAGCCTGCGCAGTGTCCCGGCCGCCTCCAGCAGGGCCTTGGCCTCCGGCAGCGACCGTACCGACACGTCCGGGTGCAGCCGCTCCAGGAGCAGCGCCCCGTCGGCGGTGTCCTCGTCGTCCGACTCCAGCAGTTGTACGGCGCCCAGGCCGGCCCAGTGCGCCAGCGCGGCCCGCTCGCTCTCGGGGCGGGCGCGGGCGGGGGCCAGCTTCAGTACCGCCGGGGTGCCGTCGGCGCGCCGTACCAGCACCACGAGGCTGCTGCGGCCGCCCGGTACCTGGACCCGCTCCACGGTCAACTCGCGCCGGGCGACCGCCCGCTCGGCGGTCCCGGGCAGCCGGGCCAGCCAGTCGTCGCCGGCCGGCGCCGTCTCACCGAGCGCCCGCACCAGCCGCTGCGGCGGTTCGAAAACCATGCGCGAGTCCGTTCCCTTCTCTCCGGTCTCCCTGACCCTTCCCGGCCCTGTCAGGACTTGGCCCGGCCCTTCTCCGCCCGGCACTTGGCCCGGCCCTTCCTGGCCCTGCCCGGACTTGGCCCGGTCTTTCCCAGCCCCGACCGGACTTGGCCCGGCCCCGTCCGGACCTGGGCCGGCCCCGTCCGGACCTGGCTCGGCCCTTCCCAGCCCCGTCCCTACCTGGCCAGGCCCTTCCTAGCCCTTTCCGAACCCGGCCCGGTCTTTTCCCGGCCCCGTCCGGCCCGAGCCGGTCCTTCTTCGTCTCCGCACGGCCTTCCCCGGCCCCATCCGGTTCCCGGGCCGGGGCTCGCGCGGTCACCGCACCGCGGACGCGGTCACCGTGCCGTCACGGCGTCGGGGACGCCGATCCGCCGGCTCCGGCCGCGCCCGTGTCGCCGGTGCCGGTGTCGGTGCCGTCGGTGGTCCGTTCGGCGAGCCCAGGGAAGGCTACGCTCTCCCCGCTCCAGCGCACCGCCCGCACCGCGGCCTCGCGCAGCGCCCCGGCGGCCGTGCCGCGCCGCTCACCGGTCGCCGCCCGCACCAGGTCGGAGTACACACCGGCCACCCGCTCCTCCAGGCCGGCGGCCAGCCGCGCCGCCGTGGCCGCGTCCGGCACCTGGAACGGCAGCGCGTACGCGGCGCCGGCGGCGACCGGCTCGCCGCCCAGGTCGCGCACCTCCCGCACCAGCGCGTCGCGCCGCGCCCGGTGGGCGTCGTACGCCGCGCGCGCCTCGGCACGCCGGTGCTCGCCGATCCGGCCGCCGACGACGCCGTACCCGTACACGGCCGCGTGCTCGGCCGCGAGGGCCGACTGCAGGGCCGTCAGTTCGGCCTTCCGGTCGGTGTCCCCGGCCGATTTCCGCGCGGTCGCGCGATCGGTCGCGCGGTCCGTCCCGCGCTGTGCGTCGCTCACTTGGCCGCCTCCGTCAGCAGGTACGCGTGCGCCGCACCGGCGGCGGCCACGGACGCCATGAGCCGGGCCAGTTCGCCCGGCACGTCCAGCAGGGCCTGCGCGCGCCGGTCGGCGAGATCGCGCTCGGCGCCGGCGAGGGAGGCGAGGGCGTCCTTGGGGGCGGCGGGCACGGCCGGCGGGGTCGCCGTGACGGAGCCGGAGGCGGTGGCGGCCGCGGGGGAGGGGGACTTCGTGGCCCCGGCGCCGCCGAACGCCTCGGCGTGCGCCGCCACCGCGGCGCGCAGCGGCCGCAGCCGGTCCGTCAGCGCCGGGTGCGCGGCGGCCACGGCGTCGTAGCGCTCCAGCAGGGACGCGCTGTCCCGGGCCGCACGCGCGCGTGCCCGCGCGGCGCGCGAGGGGCCCGCGTCCCCGGAGTCCGGAGCGGCCGAACAGCCCACCAGCAGGGCGGCCCCGGCGGCCGACGCGATCAGGGATCTTCTGCGCGGCCCCGAAAGGGCGCGCGGCGGTGGGGAGTACGGCACTGCAGACGTCCTCGGGGCACTCGTACGAAAGGAACGGCGAAGGAAGAACAGCCGGCGGGCGGCACGCCCGTGATCACCGTACCCGCGCGCCCCCCGGACACCACCCACCGGCACCGCGCGAACACAGGTGGACGGCAACACTCCCCTCGACCGGATACCCTTTGATCAGACACGCGCCCCATCCCACAACAGCACACGCGGCCGAGGAGTCACCCGGATGAGCACCACCCAGAGCGAGAGGCTGCGAGAGCTGCTCGAACCGCTCGTCACCTCGCAAGGGCTGGATCTCGAAGAGATCGCCGTGGACGCCGTGGGACGCAAGCGGGTGCTGCGCGTGGTCGTCGACTCCGACACCGGAGCGGACCTGGACGCGATCGCCGATGTGAGCCGCGCGCTCTCGGCGAAGCTCGACGAGACCAACGCGATGGGCGACGCCGCGTACGACCTGGAGGTCGGCACCCCCGGCGCCGAGCGCGCCCTGACCGAGCACCGGCACTTCGTGCGCGCCACCGACCGGCTGGTGAAGTTCCAGCTGGCCGAGGGCGGCGAGCTGGTCGCGCGGATCCTGACGGTCGACGAGGACGGTCTCGACGTCGAGGTCCCCGGTGTGAAGGGCCGCAAGGCCACCGCCCGCAGGCTCGGCTTCCCGGAGATCGCCAAGGCGCGCGTGCAGGTCGAGTTCAACCGCAAGGACAAGAAGGACATGAAGGAAGAGGAGGAGGCGTAGCCGTGGACATCGACATGAGCGCCCTGCGGGGCTTGGTCAGGGAGAAGGAGATCTCCTTCTCCCTGCTGGTCGAGGCGATCGAGTCGGCCCTCCTCATCGCCTACCACCGCACCGAGGGAAGCCGCCGGCACGCGCGCGTGGAGCTCAACCGGGAGACCGGGCATGTGACCGTGTGGGCGAAGGAGGACCCGGAGGACCTCGAGGAGGGCCAGGAGGCCCGCGAGTTCGACGACACCCCGTCCGGCTTCGGCCGGATCGCCGCGACCACCGCCAAGCAGGTGATCCTGCAGCGGCTGCGCGACGCCGAGGACGACGCCACGCTCGGCGAGTACGCGGGCCGCGAGGGCGACATCGTCACCGGTGTGGTCCAGCAGGGCCGCGACCCGAAGAACGTGCTGGTCGACATCGGCAAGCTGGAGGCCATCCTGCCGGTGCAGGAGCAGGTGCCCGGCGAGACGTACCCGCACGGCATGCGGCTGCGGTCGTACGTGGTCCGCGTGGCCAAGGGTGTCCGGGGTCCCTCGGTGACGCTCTCGCGCACGCACCCGAACCTGGTGAAGAAGCTCTTCGCCCTGGAGGTGCCGGAGATCGCCGACGGCTCGGTGGAGATCTCCGCGATCGCCCGTGAGGCCGGTCACCGGACCAAGATCGCCGTACGGTCCACCCGTTCGGGCCTGAACGCCAAGGGCGCCTGCATCGGCCCGATGGGCGGCCGGGTGCGCAACGTGATGGGCGAGCTGAACGGCGAGAAGATCGACATCGTCGACTGGTCGGACGACCCGGCGGAGATGGTGGCGAACGCCCTGTCACCCGCTCGGGTGAGCAAGGTCGAGGTCGTGGACCTGGCCTCCCGGTCCGCCCGGGTGACCGTGCCGGACTACCAGCTGTCGCTGGCGATCGGCAAGGAAGGGCAGAACGCCCGGCTCGCGGCCCGGCTCACCGGCTGGCGGATCGACATCCGCCCGGACACCGAGCAGGTCGGGGACCGGGACGGGGAATAGATCTCGGCCGTGAGCCGCTGAGATCACGTCAGCCTGGAGCAAGCAAGTGTTCGACTTTTCCCCCGGAGGGGTGAGGTCGGTCCGGGGAGGTAGACTTAGGAGTGTCTGGCCGGACGCGAGCCCGCGCATGCCCTGAGCGCACCTGTGTGGGGTGCAGGCAGCGAGCGGCCAAAGACGTTCTGCTGCGGACCGTGGCGGATCAGGAACAGTGCGTTCCCGATCCTCGCGGTACGCTGCCCGGCCGGGGTGCGTACGTTCACCCCGACCCGGTCTGCCTCGACCAGGCGGTGCGCCGCCGGGCGTTCCCGAGGGCGCTTCGCGTCCCGGGACCGCTCGACATAAAGGCGTTGCGTCGGTACGTCGAGCAGACGGACAGTTGCTGAGCAGGCAACACGGTAAGAAAGCGTCGCGCGGAAGCCCCCGTGCGGCCTGGTACCTCGCGAGTCGAAAGCAGGTCGAGATTGCGATGAGCACTCGATGAGTACGCGATGAGTACGCCCATGAAGTAGCGACGGTCCGGCTTCACCCGGACCTCAAAGGAGCGAAGTGGCTAAGGTCCGGGTATACGAACTCGCCAAGGAGTTCGGCGTGGAGAGCAAGGTCGTCATGGCCAAGCTCCAAGAACTCGGTGAATTCGTACGTTCGGCGTCTTCGACCATCGAAGCGCCCGTTGTACGCAAGCTGACTGACGCCTTCCAGGGAGGCTCCGGCAAGTCCGCCGGCAAGCCCGCCCCGCGCAAGGCTGCCCCCAAGCCCGCCGCGCCCTCTCCGGTGCAGGCGGCCCGTCCGGCTGCTCCGCGGCCGGCGGCCCCCAAGCCCCCGACGGCCCCGGCTGCCCCGCAGCCCGCCGCGTCGTCGGCTCCCTCGGCGCCCGCGCCGGCCCAGGGCCCGCGTCCGGTTCCGGGTCACGGGTGAGTCCGACACCGATCTCCCGATG